>CAYFLE010000140.1:0-4296 GCA_964343645.1 uncultured Chitinophaga sp.
GTGCAACCCCAATAAATCCATGTACAAAAAATAAAAGACCGACTAAATAAGGGATAGAACGGCGCATATTTTATTTCAATGGGATAGTAAAGGAAACCTTTTTAGGTGGCAGACATTTTTCGTCATCACAGGTTTGATATTCCACCGTACCAGAAAGTGCCGTTTTCACTTTAGCTTTCAATTCAACCGTTTGCACAAAAACAACCTGGCCTGAATATTGGTGAGCAGATACGCCAAGTGTTGCATCCTTGAATCGCTCCATTTTCCCAACCTCCCTAATTTTTCCTTTTAAATTCAATAACGGATTTTGATTCAGCACAAACTCAGTAGGAATCGCAATTGCATCTTCCGGTTGTTGTTGTGAATACAGATGCCATCCTGCAATAATGTCGGCTCTCATCTCCACTTCAAATTGTTTATCGGCAATTTTTTTGGCAGCAAAAGTCCATCTAACAGGGTTTGGTTGCGCAGAGACTGCATTCACCACCAGCAAGGCAACAAGTAAAATAGTAGCTCTCATAGTAACGTATTAGATCGACAATAATTGAGATTGAATCAACATGGACTGGATGATGTTTCGTCCATCTATATTATTCAAAGCAGCACTGCAAGCACGCTCTGGATGCGGCATCATTCCGAACACATTTCTTGTTTCATTACAAATACCTGCAATGTTGCGGGCCGATCCATTTGGATTAGCCTGCTCCGTAATGGCCCCCTTTTCGTCACAATAACGGAATAGTACCTGCCCATTTTTTTCTAGTTGATCTAATAGTTCTGGAGAACCATGATAACGACCCTCTCCATGTGCAATAGGGATTTTAAAAATATCCCCAGCGTCATTGGTGATGAGTGTATTTTGACAAACAAACTGTTGGTTGGCATTTCTGAGTAGTGCTCCAGGCAGTAAGTGTGATTCACATAAAATTTGAAAGCCATTACATACGCCAAATACCTTACCCCCTCTTTGTGCAAATTCAATAACAGATTGCATCATGGGACTGAAACGAGCAATAGCGCCACACCGTAAATAATCTCCATACGAAAACCCTCCAGGTAGCACCACACAATCGTCCGTAGTAAAAGCAGACAAATCGCGGTCTTTATGCCATAACATAATTACTTCTTGCCCCAAATCATCCTGCAAGGCATCCCGCATATCCGCATCACAATTAGATCCTGGAAAAACAACGATACCAAATTTCATGTGTAAAAATTAGGGTACAAAGATAACCTTTCCCCAGGAGCCGGAAAATTGATTCAGCAAGACAAAAATGAAGGAAATCCAAAAAAACAGTAACGGGAAGATGCGAAAAGAGGTGTTATAGTAAAAGGAGGCGTGATAAACTGAAAGAGGTAGCAATAATATGATCCACCCTTGGTAAGGTTGGGCGGAAAAAAGTGGCACAAACAGCCCTGCCAATAGTAGAAAGAAAAATACCGACCACCCTCTTCTCACTTGGATGAGCATTTTTCGAACCTGGTCTTGGATGTGGTAAAAGCCAATTAAAAAAGGAACGGACAAAAGAAACACTAACCCCCAAATCCAAACGGCAGGCAAGTTGGATGGAAGCGAAAAAGTTAAATGAGGCTCCAACAATTTAAAAGAGAGTTGTCCCTTCCAAAAAAGCCAAATTCCTAAAAAATAGAAGGGCGTTATGACGCCTAACAATGATATAAGTATTTCTTGTAACCGAAGTGGACGAATGATGAGGAGGGATAGCAAAAACCAAACAGTCAATAATAAAGCCGGGGGATAAATAAAAATTCCAAGTCCCAGTGCTAATCCCACATTATAAAGTGAACGTCTCGTGTC
Source organism: uncultured Chitinophaga sp. (assembly GCA_964343645.1). Lineage (GTDB taxonomy): Bacteria > Bacteroidota > Bacteroidia > Chitinophagales > Chitinophagaceae > JJ008. Next base: position 1,817 of record CAYFLE010000140.1, read on the forward strand.
CGCACTAGCATAACTTTCAAACAATGAGGACAGTAAAAATAAAATCAAGAAATTAATAAGGAGGGGGCCGCTAAATTGACACCATTCCGGCAATATTGAGGTGAGTAACAAATAAGACATGCCCGGCAAATCGGTAGTCCGACTTGTCATTTTGTGTCGATTAAAAAAATAATTGAGATAGAGCGCCTGTGCAAAAAGTAACACAAATGTCAGCAATGAAAATGCCCATGAAGAATTTCTAACTAATCCCTGCACCCAATCAATAAAATAAACAAGCGGTGTTCCCTTAAAAAGTAAAGGGTCCAAGGGGGGCGGGTAAAGGAACAAAGGCAATTTTACCGCAACGGCAAAAAAGAAAAGTAAAATGGGACTTAGCGGACTTCGCTTGTAAAATAGGGCGACCAAAAATTATTTTTTAATTGTATTCCACTTTCGCAAAGCAAATATACCCTCTGTAAACAGTTGGAACAATCAAAATTCTAGAACTGACTTGTTTGCTTCTTGCAGGCATAAATTGGTGGCCCGCATCTAGATTCTTTAACCCAGGGTTGCGGGCTGATTGCCCGCCTGGTTGAATCGTAATATCGTTTAGTAATCTATCGCGTCTTTCTTGCTGGTTAAATAAAATATGTATTTCCCCGCCAGTATTCATTAATTGGAAGGAAAGTAAATCATCCGTCTCGTCATCAAATTGAGATTTCGCTATAATTTGGCTCCATTCTAATTCGCCGGCAGGACTGTAGGACTGAATCAAAATATTATCTGCATGGTAGCGAACTGCTTGAGAGGTTCTAGGTAAATTACCCCACATCATTCGACTAGCATAAGGGGAGGTATAGTACATACTGTTCATACTCATGAAAGGAGACCCATATAAATAGTCCCAGCGATTCCAATTATTGGCCCTTGAAGTAGTATAATAGGCCTCACTGGCAACTAGAAAACCGCCATCTCTACGCGTTACGATTTGTCGGATAAAGTAATCATTAAATGCCGTTCGGACAGTTGCATTACCTTTTGCTTCTTGCCGAACATCATCCATTAAAATAGCTGTCTTTTCAACAAAGGGCTTGTTTAGATTTTTATCAAACACGAGTTGATAGTACCCATCAATACCTCCTCTTCGCTCTTTGGAGAAGAATGAGGTCAACATATATCGTTTATTGATATTATCAATTTTGACTCGAATATCATCCAGCCAATTTCCCTCAACGGCAAGCGGATATTCATTCAACACAGATCCTCCAAGGGGCTGATAAAGCACAGAAGCCTTATTGATATTGTCATTATAAGTTCTATGAAAACGCGTAAACACTAAGGTTCCCTCGTTATCCAAAAGCATTTCGCCTAACTGCGTAGTGCGATCTTCCATAGGAATTTGCGCCCTTGTCTTTTGCAGCAAATCCATTTTCTCATTGAATACAAACGAGGTCATTTGATACAACTCTCGATCTCTGGTATTTACCTTTACTACTGCTATTTTCTTACGGTCTTCACTACCACAAACGGCATACAAACGGTTGTCTGACGCAAACCCAAGGTGGGTGGTGTCTAATTCAATCAATTCTCCTACCCTTTTCCCTAGCTTATCAATTTTTGCCGCTACACAATACACAACATTTTTACGCTGATATTGATAGATCATCCAAGCAAAATCCGCATAGGGGAAGAAATCTACATTAATGGTCCGATCAGGGTTTGGTAAATACCCAAGTTCCTCCCGGCTGGTTACCTGCATTTCTTCATCCATCACAGCAATCCAGCTCCTGGAACGATTATTTTTAAATACTAGAAAATTGCCCCCAATTCTTCCAATAATTTCAAAACTTAATCGACTATTATCCTCTTTTTCGGGGTCTGAGTAAATGATTCGCTGTCCTGAGCCCGAAAAAGGGATCAGGTGCATGGCAAATAGAACTATACAAGCAATCAAAAATTCTTTTTTTCCCATAACGATATAAAGTTACCTCTAAAAGTTTAAGTTTTTTGCCTTTACCTTTGTTGGGTGAAAGTTTCGACCAACAAGGTAACCGGTGCGGGACTGCTAGTCGCACTGGGCATTATATTCGGAGACATAGGCACCTCCCCGCTTTACGTTTTTAACGCAATAATTGAGAATCGAATTATTAGCGAAGAGTTAATTCTTGGCGCCTTATCCTGTGTCATTTGGACTATCACTATTCAAACCACATTCAAATACGTGTTAATGGCCCTTCGGGCGGATAACCGTGGGGAGGGTGGAATTTTTGCATTGTATGCCTTGGTGAGAAGAAGAAAAAAATGGTTGGTATTTCCGGCCATGGTGGGTGGAGCCGCTTTATTAGCAGATGGAATTATTACACCTCCCATTTCTATTTCCTCGGCAATAGAAGGTCTAAAGGAATTACCGTCACTGGGAATTAGAGAAGGAAGCAATACCGTAGTAATCATCGTGATCTCGATTTTAGTTTTGTTTTTCTTTTTACAACAATTTGGTACTG
>CAYFLE010000141.1:0-3648 GCA_964343645.1 uncultured Chitinophaga sp.
CTGTTGATCACCCCTTGATTGATGCAACAGATATCAAAGCATTAAAAGAAAAAATCCTGCATGCAGACATCAGCATCAGTGCACTCGTAAATACCGCATGGGCCTCTGCTTCAACGTTCAGAGGATCAGATAAAAGAGGTGGTGCTAATGGAGCACGTATTCGTTTGGCACCTCAGTGTTATTGGGAAGTAAATAATCCGGCTCAATTAACAATGGTACTTGGCAAATTAGAAGCTATTCAAACTTCGTTCAACCAATCAGCTTCAGGTGGTAAAAAAGTTTCATTGGCCGACTTAATTGTTTTAGGTGGTTGTGCCGCCATTGAAAAAGCAGCTGAGAAAGCGGGAACAAAAATTGAAGTTCCTTTTACACCTGGAAGAATGGATGCGACGGCCGCACAAACAGATGTAGAATCATTTTCAGTACTCGAGCCGATTGCAGACGGATTCAGAAATTATGCGAAGAAAAAATACACCATCTCTGCCGAAAATTTATTAATTGACAAAGCGCAATTATTGAATATCACAGCTCCTGAAATGACCGCACTCGTGGGAGGCCTTCGTGTATTAAATGCCAACTACGATCAATCAAAGCATGGCGTATTCACACATCACCCAGAAACATTGACCAACGACTTTTTTGTGAACCTGCTAGATATGAGTACACAATGGAGTCCAGTGAGTGAAACAAAGGAGGTATTTGAAGGAAAGGACAGAGCCACCGGCAAAACAAAGTGGACTGCAACGCGTGTGGATCTGATCTTTGGATCCAATAGTGAACTACGTGCGCTAGCTGAGGTATATGCTTGTGAAGATGGGAAAGAAAAGTTTGTGCGTGATTTTGTGGCGGCGTGGAACAAAGTGATGATGGCAGATCGATTCGAAATACATTAAATTGCAGCTCACAAAAGAGGGAAGCGCATGAAATTTTATAATTGGCTGATCAAATACAGATTGTGGATTGGAGTCATCACATTGGTGTTGGGCGTTGCCGCTAACCTGACATTTAGTTTCTGGCCCTCCTTCCCTCTTTACTTAATTGGCGTGCTGCTGATTGCAGGGCATTTCTTTTTTGGTCCTCTTCGACTGATCCAAGAATATATGGAAAGTGGAGACATGGAAGGGGCCGAAAAAATTCTTGCGTCTATTCGCTATCCTTCTCTTTTATACAAACCCATTCGCTCTGTCTATTTTACGTTAAAGGGTAACGTAGCCATGATGAAGCAGGATTATGACGGAGCTGAAAAAATGATGAAGAAAGGTTTGGATTTGGGGATGCCCATGAAAGAGGCCGAAGGGGCCAGTCTGTTACAAATGGGGATGCTGGCGATGCAAAAAAACGATCTCAAACAAGCAGAGAGTTATGTTCGTCAAGCATTACGTAAGGGATTACCAGATAAAGAAAACCAAGCGGCTGCTTTTTTACAGATGTGCAGCTTGATGATGAATAAAAGAGAATTTAGGGCAGCCAAGGATTTCTTTAAAAAAGCAAAGGCCCTCAAACCCACTACACCTCAGCTAGTGGATCAAATTAAGCAGATCGAGAAGTATATCTCCCGTATTCCAGGCTAATATTTACTAAGAAATTTTACCTACTTACTTATTAATTTCTTCAAGAATTTCCGGCTTTTTTTCCTTAATTTCGGAAGTTTTCCAATTAGACTGCGTTAGATATACATACTTATAGATAATGTTTCAAATCCCTGTCCAAAAGATAAAGCTGTTTTTAGTGGATGACCATCGTATGGTGATCGATATGTGGGCAAGCATGTTGGCAGCTGACCCAAAATTTGAAATTGTGGGCACTTCGCTGGATGCAGAAAAGGCATTAGAGGAAATTAAAATAAAGCTTCCCAATGTGGTGTTACTGGATATCACACTCCCCGGCATTTCTGGAATAGACTTAGCAAAAAGCCTGCGCGAAAAAGTGCCAACTGCCAAGATATTAGGCGTTTCCATGCATACTAATATCATTTTGATTAAACAGATGTTGATGAGTGGGGCTAGTGGCTATGTGTCTAAAACATCTTCTTTTGATGAGATGAAAACCGCGATTCTTTCTGTTAATGAAGGGCAGCGCTATATCTGTAGAGATGTAAAAGATTATATCACTAATCAGGTAATTAGTGAGCACCAGGCAGACCCAGCTTATCGCATTAATCAATTAACTAAGCGTGAACTGGAAATTGTGAATATGATTAAAGATGGTCATTCGTCTAGGGAAATCAGCGAAAAGCTATTTATCTCGAAGCGTACGGTAGAAGTACACCGGTATAATATTTTCAAAAAACTGGATGTCAACAATATTACTTCCTTGATACGTGTTACGAATCAAGCTTTTCCCAAAGGTTAATTAATTAGCTGCCCATTTTCCAAAAAGTTTTTCTACTGCCTCAAATCGATAATCAAAAATTGATTTCAATTTTGCGTGCACAAAAAAACTGTTTGCTAAGTCGCCTAGTATTCCCAACGGGACTCGATAGTGTACAATATCGGTCATTTCCACACCCCCTTCAATCGCTTTGAAATGATGTTGATGATGCCAGAGTGCATAGGGACCAAAGCGCTGCTCATCAATAAAATACTGCCTATCCTGTACATGGGTAATTTCGGTCATCCAATAAAGAGGAATCCCTAACAAGGGCTTTACTTTATACTCTATCAGTTGTCCTGGATACATCTTATTCCCGTGATACTGAGAAATAATCTCAAAACCCATCCCATCGGGAGTGATGCGTTGCAAATTGGCCGGATTGGAAAAAAAATCCCATGCCTGCTCGAGTGAAATGGGAATTCGCTGAATTGTTTGAAAAGAGTAAGTAGCCATCAGAATGAATCAATTAATTTCGTTAGAATAACTATTCACACGATAAAAAGTTCAATGGGGATGTCAGTAAGCAGAGAAAAATTAGAATCAAAATTTCGAGAAGAATACGCACAGCTAAATGAACAGCAGCAAAAAGCAGTCAATGCGCTGGAAGGGCCAGTGTTAGTGATTGCAGGACCCGGCACGGGTAAAACGCAAATACTTGCTTGCAGAATTGGTAAGATATTATTAGACACCGATACACAACCTGAAAATATTTTATGTCTTACGTATACAGAAGCAGGGGTGGTGGCTATGCGCAAGCGCTTGCAACTATTTATTGGACCCGCAGCTTATAAAGTTCATATAGGAACGTTTCACTCCTTTTGTAATGAAGTCATTCAAGATAATCTGCCCTATTTTGAAAAACAGCATTTGGATCCCATTTCTGAATTAGAGCGTATTCAATTATTTAAAGACCTCATAGATTCTTTCCCAAAAGATCACTTGTTCAAGCGCTATCGGGGCGATGTATATTATGAAACGGGAAGGTTGGGACAAAGAATTTATAGAGGAAAAAATTGATGCCTACTTAGCGGATCTACCTAATCGAGACGAATACATTGCCAAACGCGCAAGTAAGAATTTTAAAAAAGGAGAGCTGCGCACAGATCGTATTGAAAAAGAAAAAGAAAAAATGGACCGCCTTCGCACAGCAGTAGGCGAATTTGAAAATGTGCAACAATTGATGCGTGCCCGTAACCGCTATGACTTTGAAGACATGATCAATTGGGTTATAAGCGCCTTTGAAAACAATCCTTCTTTATTATCCGATTATCAAGA
>CAYFLE010000141.1:3658-4285 GCA_964343645.1 uncultured Chitinophaga sp.
ATACATATTAGTAGACGAATACCAGGACACGAGTGGTTCACAAAATAAATTAGTAGAACAGCTAATCAGCTATTGGGAACTCCCCAACATTTTTGTGGTGGGTGATGACGATCAAAGTATTTTTCGATTCCAAGGAGCCAATGTAGCTAATATGACGTCATTAGCGGATCGATACACGGCTGATTTAACTAGAGTCGTGTTAGCAAATAACTACCGATCCTCTCAACCCGTACTAGATATATCTACTTCCTTAATTGCACGCAATCAGGAAAGATTAATTCACTCACTTCCTTCCTTGACAAAAGAATTAATTGCTTCTCACCCCGAAAAAAAATTACTTCAACATCCCCCGCAAGTTTTAGAGTTTATTACGCCAAGACAGGAAATGATTGGAGTTGCGAAAAAAGTACAAACACTTTTAAGTCAAGGGATAGAGCCTGGTAATATCGGAATCATTTATAAAGAACATAAATACGGCGAAGAGCTAGCTTTATATTTTCAACAACTAAAGATTCCTTACTTCACCAAAAAGAGTGCTAACCTATTACAGTTGCCCTTGATTCAAAAACTACTATTGTTTTTGAATTATTTAGCCACTGAACATGATGTTCCTTATAGCGGAGACGA
>CAYFLE010000142.1:0-2675 GCA_964343645.1 uncultured Chitinophaga sp.
TAAGTGAACGTAAACTATCTGCTGTTTCTATTATTCCTCGCATGGATGAAACCATGGTGAGTGGTCCTGGGGTATCGCTAGTAGAATTTTTACCAACCAACACCGTTGTATGGGTGCAGGATTTTTCCCTTTGTGTAGACCGAATGGAAGACACTTGGGAAAGTTTTACTTCATTTTTAAAAGTACGCGCCGATTTAGCCAATGCGGGAGAATCGCAGGAGGAAGAGAAGTGGATGAAGAAAGAAGTTTCAAAAGACGATTTAGTGCTGCCCGCCTCTTTGCAACAATCGCTACTCCAACGGAATTTGGTTTCATTTGGAATCGGGTCTTCGCTTCCGAGTGCTTCCTTACTGCTGGAAGTAGAATTTGCGACTAAAGAACAGCCTTCGTTCAACCGCAACTTTGATTTATTGATTGCTGATTTGCGTACCTGGGCTGCTAAAAATTATCGACTGAGTATTTTTTCAGATAATCCCCGACAGTTAGAGCGTTTGCAAGCCATCTTCGATGACCTCAAGGCGGAATTAGTGTTTGAGCCGGTTGCAAAATCCATTCATGAAGGATTTTTAGATCATGATTTGAAATGGGTTTGCTATACCGATCATCAAATATTTCAGCGCTATCATAAATACAAGGTCAAACAGGCATATAATAAAAACAAGGCGCTTACCCTACGAACGCTGCGTGAATTACAGCCCGGTGATTTTGTGACGCACATTGATCATGGAGTGGGCGTGTTTAGTGGCTTGCAAAAAATTGATGTGAATGGACGGATGCAAGAAGCCGTTCGCTTAGTGTATAAGGACTCAGACATTTTATATGTAAACATCAATAGTCTTCACAAAATTGCCAAGTACTCAGGCAAGGAAGGCAGTGTACCCAAAGTAAATAAGTTGGGTAGTGATGTGTGGAACCGCATCAAGGAAAAAACAAAATCAAAAGTCAAAGAAATTGCCTTTGACCTGATCAAATTATATGCTACGCGAAAAGCGCAGCAGGGTTTTGCGCATACGCCCGATAATTATTTACAAACGGAGTTGGAAGCTTCTTTTATCTATGAAGACACACCTGACCAAAGCAAAGCAACCGCCGATGTAAAAAAGGATATGGAGTCTAGTTCTCCAATGGATCGATTGGTGTGTGGCGATGTTGGATTTGGTAAAACAGAAGTGGCCATCCGCTCCGCATTCAAAACCTGTGTGGATGGAAAACAGGCTGCGATCTTAGTGCCTACTACTATTTTAGCTTTTCAACATTATAAAACATTTAAAGAGCGTCTCAAAGATTTTCCAGTCACCGTTGATTATATCAATCGCTTTAAATCGGCCAAGCAAAAAAAAGAAACGCTTCAACGACTCGAGGAGGGTAAAATTGATATCATCATTGGCACACATGGCTTATTAGGGAAGGAAGTAAAATTTAAAGACCTTGGATTACTGGTTGTGGATGAGGAACAAAAATTTGGAGTGGCACACAAAGAGAAAATAAAAACCTTGCGCGCGATGGTGGATTGTTTGACTTTAACGGCCACACCTATTCCGCGTACCCTGCAGTTTTCATTGATGGGTGCCAGAGATTTGAGTATCATCAATACACCGCCCCCGAATCGTCAGCCGATTCAAACCGAAGTGTTGGTTTACAATGAAGACACTATCCGTGATGCCATTTATTTTGAAACCGAGCGTGGGGGGCAGGTCTTTTTTATTTATAACCGTATTGCGGGCTTAGCGGAAATGGCTACTATTCTCAAAGGGCTTTGTCCAGATCTTTCCATTGGCTATGCGCATGGACAAATGGAGGGGCACGAACTAGAAGAACGTATTCTTGATTTTATTGATCGCCGTTACGATGTTCTGGTGTGTACCAATATTGTGGAGAGTGGGGTGGATATTCCTTCTGTGAATACAATTATTGTCAACAATGCGCATCAATTTGGACTTAGCGACCTGCATCAGTTGCGCGGACGAGTTGGAAGAAGTAATAAAAAAGCATTCTGTTATTTGCTCGCGCCACCTATGAGCACCTTGCCGCCAGATTCCCGTAAGCGTTTACAAACCCTGGAACAGCATAGTGAATTGGGAAGTGGTTTTCAAATTGCCATGCGCGACTTAGATATTCGTGGAGCGGGTAATTTATTGGGGGGAGAACAAAGTGGATTTATGGCGGAGATTGGATTTGAGATGTATCAAAAGATTTTGAACGAAGCGATTCGTGAATTGAAACGCAGTGATTTTAAAGAATTATTCAAAGAAGAAATTGCTCGTCAAGATGATTACGTACAGGATTGCACCATTGATACCGATTTAGAGATTTTGATTCCGGATGAATATGTTCCGCCTATCACAGAACGATTATCGCTCTATCAACGATTAGATAATAGTGAGTCGGAGGAAGAATTGGTTGCACTCAAAATTGAAATGGCGGATCGATTTGGTCCAGTCCCTACTCCGGTAGAGGATCTTTTCACTACCGTGCGTTGCCGAAAGTTGGCGATCGAATTGGGATTTGAAAAAATGAGTTTGAAAGACGAAACCCTGCGTTGCTTTTTTATCAACCGACCGGATTCACCCTATTTTGAATCCGCAACTTTCCAATCTATACTGGCCTATTTACAAACTGAAACCAGGTTAGCACACTTAAAACAAACGGGTCGCTTGTTTTTGTTAGTAGTCAAT
>CAYFLE010000142.1:2685-4151 GCA_964343645.1 uncultured Chitinophaga sp.
TTCACCCATCAAGGTGGTTAGTTTGTTTCCTTTTCCATCATTTCCTTGGGCCATGTAAGCACCCTTGGCTGTTTTGGTAATTACGGCGTCGTGCATAACACAACCCTTTTCCTTTGTCTTTACGTTGTACGCTGTGATTTTTACGTCTGACATGTTAAATGATTTTCGTGTTTAGGCCGTGAAGGTAAGTTATCTGGTGCAGAAGAAAAAAAACCTTCCTTTCTGCCATTTTCCACGGGCATTTAGTCCGCCTCGACCCCCATTTTTAGATTCGACTCTTTTATTCTTCATTTTTAAAAAAATACCTATGAAAAAATACGGTTTCCTCTTTTTTTATTTCTGTTATTTAATGGCTGCACAAGCCCAACCCGGCAGTCCAGCCATTTTTGATTGTTTTCGACAGCAGGGCGCACTTTCACAGTCTACCCAAGCTTGGATGCAACAGTTTCAAAAAATGAAATATGGCATCCAGCAACAGGTGCAATCACTCATTCAGCAGGAGTTGATTACACAGCAGGCGGGTGTGCCGCAATTTCAAACCCTGCATTCGATTGTTCAAACCGCTTCGGTACTTGCCCTACAAGACAGTATCTATGATGATTTTTTTGTTCGGGCGGCTACTGCGCTTCAGCAGGAATATATGGCTCATCCATCTTGTAATCAGTCTTTGCAACCGCAAACTGTACGTGAATACTTGACCGACTATTTAGAGGATGAAGTCTTTCAACTAGAGCCAAACTATGCGAGTACTTTTTTTGCCCAACAAGTAGGATTTAAATCGGCTTTGCAAGTAATCAATCAGCAAACTGATCAGTGGTTGCGGTCGAACGAGAATGATTTGACGGGGACGGATATCCAATTGCAGCAACCCTTATTGGAGGATCACTACTGGTGCGTTCTGAATGAAAACTGGGATATTGAAATTACCAACCCTGAACCAGAATTGGTCGATGCGATCCAGCGAATAGGCACAGAAGCCAAGGATAAAAACTCAAAATTGAAAGATGTCTTGCTTTTTATTTTTGATAATTGGAAAGACATCAAGGACATTTTAGATTGGCTCCACACCAATGTATTTTATGATTGTCATGGAGTAGCCCGCGCTTCTTTTCGCGATGCTGTGCAACTAGATCCATCGTTGAGTGCAGGGACGCGACGAAAAATAAATTATCAAGTATTGCAACGGGGTGTGCTCTTAGACGGACGTGAAACAAAAACCCATCTCAAAGGAGTAGCCAGAGTTTATCGAAAAAAATGGATGGGCTGGGGCAGAGACCGGTTGAGCCGAATGGGGATTAGTTATTGCACGCTACAATGGAACGCCTGTGAAAATATTCCGTGGCCTGCTGATGGTAGCACCTATGTCCAAGCGCCTAATTCACAAAACTATAAAAACAAACTTTCGCAGTTCCATCCGTTTGCCTTGACCATCAAAGACCGCGCGACCGATTTTTTAACATTCGATC
>CAYFLE010000143.1:0-4088 GCA_964343645.1 uncultured Chitinophaga sp.
ATACTAATGGAATCGTGTAAAAAGAAAAAGTCGCTAGTAAAAAGTTGCAGTTCTCCAATATGCGCAAGGGTGTCACCTTGTCGATCTTTTACCGTCAATTCACGTAAGGAAAGCTTGTTGAATAAATTAAATTGAATACGTCCAATGTTGACTTCCGTTTTCAATTCATTCGAAAGATAGTTGGATAGCTGCCTGCTTAATTGAATTTGAATGACAGGTAATTGAATGGTAATGTAAACACCAGTGAGCAGTACTAAAATGCATAAAAGTACCCCCCGTAATATCGTGCCCGCGCGTTTCAAAAAATGTTGTTGGTAAAATTAAGAAAAGCCCAACGGACAAATGGTTAATATTGTACAAAACCCTATTATGCGTTACGTAATATTTCTGCTTTCCATTTGTTGCTGTTTGACTGGTTTTGCTCAAAATAACAGTGAAACAAATGGACGTTATGTGCTGGTTATACACGGAGGAGCGGGGACTATTTTACGGAGTCAGCGCACACCTGAATTAGAACAGCGATATACAGTTGCGTTGGAACAAGCACTTTCCGTGGGGCAGGCTATTTTGGAAAAAGGCGGAAAAGCGCTAGATGCAGTGGAGGCGTCCGTACGTGTGCTGGAAGACAATCCCCTGTTTAATGCAGGGAAAGGGGCTGTTTTTACCCATGATGGACGGAATGAATTAGATGCTGCGATTATGGATGGCCGAACACTAGCTGCAGGTTCTGTAGCAGGCGTTACTATTATACGAAATCCCATTACTGCCGCACGTGCTGTGATGGAAAAGAGTGAACACGTTTTGTTGAGTGGCAAGGGAGCGGAGCAGTTTGCAAAGGAGCAAGGATTGGAATGTGTAGATCCTTCTTATTTCTATACGCCTGAACGTTGGCGGTCTTTGCAGCGGGCACTCGAGCGGGACTCTGTAAAACAATTGAAACAAGTGGCTATGTTCAATAAAGGTGCAGACGAACTTGAATTAATAAAAAAAGATCGGTATGGAACTGTGGGTGCAGTAGCCTTAGATATGCAAGGAAATCTCGCCGCTGCAACAAGTACTGGAGGAATGAATAATAAAAAATGGGGTAGAATTGGAGATGCGCCTATTATCGGTGCTGGTACCTATGCTAATAATACAACCGCCGCTATTAGTTGCACTGGTTGGGGAGAATATTACATCCGGTTAGTGATGGCAAAAACCATTTGTGATCAACTTGAATATGCCAATCGGACTTTGCAAGAGGCCACGCAAGAGATGGTGATGGAAAAATTACCAAAATTGGGAGGAGATGGTGGGTTGATTGCAGTGGATAAAAATGGAAATATTGCCATGCCCTTTTGTACGGAGGGGATGTATCGCGGATTTGTCAAACGAGAAAATGCAAATGCCCCTGTAAAAAAGGCGGTAGCGATGTTTAAGGACTAATTAAAATTTAACACCCAAGGTGAGCACGATGCTTGCTCCACGCTGGACAATTTGAGCAGCTGCAAATGATCGTTGTGATAATCGGTAGGGGAAATGAATATCCTTACCGGTGGTGTGCACATAAGCCATGTCAATGAAATAGCCTTGATATCTGTAGCCCAACCCACCAGTAAGTTGAAAACGACTTCCTTGTTCTCCATTGATATTTTGATAAGGATTTCCCAGGTAAGCCATTCCTGCGCGAGCCATTAGTGTTGTAAATTTTAATTCGCCACCTAATCTTACATTGATGGCGGGTCGATAAACTTGCCCAATCACATCATTGAGTTTTGCATAATAGGCCTTTGTGGCTGATTGATCTGTTGAAGAGGGGTCGATTTTAAAGGAAGATGCACGATAGTTCACAAATTCAACGTCACCAGTGAGAAACCCTTTTTGTTTAGTGATGTCTTCTATTTCATGTAACACATAGGAAATACTCGCAAATGCTTTGTAAGGAGTAAAATGTAAATAGTTGGATTGGGCCAAATCACCGTTCGTAAAATTTTTTGAAGACTGTGTAAGAAGGCCCTTGTAGTTTTCTGTGTCTGTAGTTATCGTTGTGCTGTATTTGTCGGTTAATTTATAAAAGGTCGGCGTGTGAAAACTAAACCCGATTCTCCATTGCGGCGCAGGCCGGTAAATAATACCCAATTTTAAATTTGCTCCTGAGCCACTCGTTTCTAAATACTCTTGTATCGAAGCGTAATTAAAATTATTCACCGCTGTGGTCGCATCTGCTTCGGTAAACGTATTTGTTCTAGTAAAATTTAAAAAAGGGATGCCCAACGTGATTCCGTACAATAATTTTTCATTACTTGTTCCTGCTAGCGCAATCGCTAATTCAGAAATTGATCCTTTGGTTTGCAACTCATTCTCTTGAATAAGGCCACTGGCAATAGGCGCTCTTGTTTTGTATCTAAAATTCCCATTGGTACCTCCTGCGACAGTGTCAATCCAATAAGTGTTAAAAGCTAAACTACTACCAAATGGGTAGTTGCTCGCTACATTATTTGCATTTCCTTCCCCACTAATCTCCTCTAAAAACTTCTGAGAAAATGAGGTTTTATTGTTGATTCCTCTATAAAGTAAATGATTGCCAAACCATGCTGATCGGTTAAGGGCAATCGCAAAGGAGGTGGTTCCTTTTTCTTTGTTGTCATTTTTTGAACCCACTACAAATCCGCTAACGCCTAATCCAAGACCTGATTTTGTAGCTTTTTCGGCTCTTCCAAAGTAGGTGGATTGATTATTAGCATGACTAAAGAGAGGAGATAAAACAAAGTCTCCAGTTCTATAAAATGCTAAACCTGCTGGGTTAATAAAGGCAGCTGAAAGGTCTCCTCCCAGCGAGGCCATGGCGCCGCCAATAGCTTGTTGACGGGCTGTTCCAGCTGGATCTGTCCAAGACATTCGTAATGCGTCAGCTGGTTCCTGCGCCAATACTGGAAATATTTGCAAGACAAAAAGAAAACCGTAAAAAAAATTGCGCATGTACACAAAAGTTGATTAGAATCGACGAACAGGAGCAGTTCCTGCAGAAGAAGAGCTATTGTTGGAAGATGGAGCCGCAGAAGAGCTGGGTGAAGAAGTGATACCAAAAGTTTCACGTAGTGAATTGCCTCTGTTGGGACTGCTAATAACACTTTTACTTACCGTGTTTAAAAATGGACTAACACTGTAATCGCCAGCAGTAGCTCTGGTGTTTTTTAGATTTACGGGCATTTGCTGGTAACTATCCAAATTAAAAACTCTAGGCTTAGTGTATACAGGTTTTGTAGCAGCCGTGTTACCGAAACTAGTTCCGTATAAGTAAGGATTTTTTATATAATAGGGGTTGTAATAGTGATTCCACGATACATAGGGGTTCAATGCAGGCGTAAAATAGGAGTTAAAGCCCAGTGTGCTTCTTTCATAGGTATACCAATCATTCAATTCATCCCACCGATTGCGATCACGCACCCGCATTCTGAGATAACGGTCTTCATAATCCTCACTTGCTAAACGATAGCGACGTGTTTCATGTCGTTGTACTACCAGGTATTCATCATCGGGTCTGGAAGGTGAAAAATAGACATCGTCAGGCGTTTGACCAGTGCGGTATGCGGTGGTGCAACTATGTAACAACACTACAATTGCCAATAGAAACAAAGAGGTGGTGGTTTTCATAGCTGAAGTCTTTACTTTTGTGTTCTGATACAAATTTCGGCAATTGTCTACATATGACCGTTGCCAATTGTTAAAAAAACCAAAAGAATTACAGGTCTAACATAATACAAAATGAGTAAAGCAATCACCGCGCGCTCGCAGGATTATTCGCAATGGTACAACGATCTTGTATTGAAGGCTGAATTGGCCGATTACTCAGCGGTTAGGGGTTGTATGGTCATAAAGCCTTATGGATTTGCTTTATGGGAAAATATGCGCGATGCATTGGACAAAATGTTCAAGGATACAGGTCATGTGAATGCTTATTTTCCGCTTTTTGTGCCAAAAAGTTTGTTTGAAGCGGAGGAGAAAAATGCAGAAGGGTTTGCTAAGGAGTGTGCAATTGTGACCCACTACCGGTTGAAAGCCGATCCTACGCAAAAAGGGAAATTAATCGTGGATCCAGAAGCTAAGCT
>CAYFLE010000144.1:0-4077 GCA_964343645.1 uncultured Chitinophaga sp.
TCACTTTGTAGTAAATTCAAAAAGGTGGTCATGGCCTCTACACCATCTAATAAGGCGTCATCCATGTTCACGTCTAATACTTGCGCACCACTTTCCACTTGTTGACGAGCAACACTCAATGCTTCTTCAAAGTTTTTTTCACGAATGAGTCTTGCAAACTTTTTTGAACCCGTTACATTGGTTCGTTCCCCCACATTTATAAAATTGGTTTCTGGTCTCACCACTAGGGGCTCCAGTCCTGCCAATCGTAAATAAGGTTTGATCGATTTATATTCCATAGAATTAATCAGTATTAATGAAGCGAGGTTTCTACAACGGGCAATGCTCTAGGTTGTATATCTTTTACGTGGTCAGCAATATGTTTAATATGATCTGGCGTTGTTCCGCAACAACCGCCTACAATATTTACAAATCCTTCGCGTGCCCACTCCTCCAAATAGTGTCCGGTATCGGCAGGGCTTTCATCATATTCACCCATTGCATTTGGAAGACCTGCATTGGGATAAGCGGATACATAACAACTAGCCAGCGTTGATAATTCTTCTATGTGTGGACGCATTTCTTTAGCACCTAGTGCACAGTTCAATCCAACACTTAAAGGTAGTGCGTGCATAACTGACGTGTAAAATGCTTCGAGTGTTTGTCCACTTAGGGTACGACCTGACGCATCCGTAATGGTTCCGCTAATCATAATGGGAAGCGGTGTTTGTTTTACATCATCAAAATATTTTTTGATCGCATAAATCGCGCCCTTTGCATTAAGGGTGTCAAAAATGGTTTCAATGAGTAGTACATCTACGCCCCCTTCTACCAAACCAGCCACTTGTTCATAATAGGCTTCTACTACTTCATCAAACGTGATGGCTCTAAAACCAGGATTATTGACATCGGGCGAAAGTGATAATGTTTTATTTAGCGGTCCAATGGAGCCGGCCACCCATGCTTCTTTTTTTGAACGACGAACAGCTTCTTTCGCACAACGAGCGGCTGCTTCATTTAATTCTTTTGCTAGCGATTGCATATTGTAATCGGCCATCGCGATAGTCGTGCTACTAAATGTATTGGTTTCAATGATGTCTGCCCCTGCTTCCAAATATTGTTGGTGAATACCAATAATGATTTCTGGTTGGGTGATATTCAATAGGTCATTATTGCCTTTTAAATCAGAAGGCCAGTCTTTGAAGCGGTCGCCGCGGTAATCGGCTTCTGTCAGTTTATGACGCTGGATCATAGTTCCCATGGCGCCATCAATGACCAATATGCGCTGTTGCAAGGCAGTTTGGATGCTTTTCATAGTCAAATGGTTATATCAACAATTCTAACAGAGGAATTTGTAGCGAGTCGAACCATTGCTGAATAAACGTGGGAAACGTGGAGTGTTCCTGCGTTTATTAGTTCCGTTTTTGAAAGGCCGAACAATAAACAAATCCGCCTGAAAGAGGACACAAAGCTATGAAAAATAGGGATACCTGCCAAGGCAAAGCTTAGCGGCCATTGACATAGCGCTCAACAGGCAAACGGTTTTGTAAGCTGCGTGCTAAGGTCATTTCGTCGGCATATTCTAACTCTCCGCCAAAGGCTACTCCTCTAGCAATCGTAGTAATACGAATCGGTTGATCTTGCAGTCTCTTTTGGATGTAATAAATAGTCGTATCGCCTTGAATAGTAGGGTTGAGTGCGAATATCAGTTCTTCGGTTTTTTCTTTTTTGATTCGTTCGAGTAAGGGATCAATGGTTAACTGTTCAGGGCCAATTCCATCAAGGGGTGAAATGATTCCGCCTAAAATATGATAGACGCCATTGAATTGTTGCGTGCTTTCAATAGCAATTACATCGCGAATACTTTCCACTACACAAATCAATTGTTGTTTTCTACCTGGATTTTCACAAATAGAACAAAGTGGTTTGTCTGCAATATTTCCGCAACGCGTACAAAATTTTATTTCTTTTTTTAAGCGCGTGATTGCTTCGCTAAATTGATGAACGGTTGCGTCATCCTGTTTTAATAAATGTAAGACCAAACGAAGGGCTGTTTTTTTACCAATGCCAGGTAATTTAGAAAAAGCCTGCACAGCATTTTCAAGTAAAACAGAAGAGAATTGCATGGTGCAAAGATAGGGGCTGGATCAACGGATCCCCGCTTCGATTTCGTAATCGTTGGGCCAGTTAGGCTTAACAGAAATTCTTTTTTCTAGTGGGATGACACGCTCAGGTTGTTTTTTCTTTTCAAAAAATTGCCCGGTATCCCATTTGCCATTTCCGTTTGAATCTAATAAAATACGAAGCTCATATTCACCCGGTGTCACGAGGTCATCCTCAAATAAGGGCCCTATTAAGCGAGCTGATTTTACCAGCCGTTCTCCTTGGAAAAATTGTAAAACAGGTTGCTGCGAAAGATCCAAACTGCGTAAGCGAATTTTTAATTTGCCATAATCAATCATTCGTTTACTCGTAAAACTAAGCGTATCTGTTTTTGTCCATTGTTTACCCAGTGAGTCTTCGGCTGCTCCTTTTTCTACTATCAAGTGGTAAGAGGCCCCAGGTTCCCACGGCGTATTGAACGTAAGTATTTTTTTAGTGGTGTCTAATGAAATCAATAAAGAATCAACCAAGGTAAAAGTGGAATCTTTGTACAATTTAATGCCGTTGCTATCCAATCGGGTGATTCGATTTTCAAATTGAAAAGTCAAGGGTTCTAAAATATCCTGTTGTTTATTCTGCAAATTGGTTTGATATTTTAGTCTTTTATCGGTATCTGTTTTAGGTTTCACGGTTTCGGGTGGCGAAAAACTTGGAGCTTTTGATCCAGCTGCAAAGGCAAATAAAGTAATGCTGTCTTTTGCCAGCAGTGTCTCTACAGGTGAATTTGCAAAGGCAAATAGTTGTGACTTTTCGGTGTATCTACGCATTCCATTTTCATCTTTCAACGCATAGAGATAAAAAGTACGAGCAGGTAAGTTTTTAAAATGAAATTTTCCATCTCGATTTAATCGGGCTATATAGGCAGGTTTCTTTTTGGCGACTGCAGAGTCTTCTGAATCGGTGTGTAATACCACAATGAGGGTACTATCTGTTTTTCCAGTTTCCGCAATAATTACTTTTCCTTTTATTTCTAACGAGTCAATATAATTGCCAGTTGAAAAAATATAACGCAAGTTTTTTGCCACATTCCCTTCGGTAAAATCTTTAATGGCGTTTCCAAAGTCAATGGTGTAAGTAGTATTGGGGAGGAGTGAATCTTTGAGACGGACACTGAGATCACGCAACCTAGCATCAATGGTAGGCGAATTAACAGGAAGGGGAGAAACTAATACATTGGTGAGGGCGTCTTGTACATCAATATATTCGTCAAAATAAAGATCGATTTTCTTTCCATTAAATCGTGTAGCCGAATCACCGGGGATCGCTTTTAGTAATACAGGAGGAATGGTGTCCCGAGGTCCACCTTGTGGAGGCACGATATTCGCACAGCCGGTTTGGGTTAGTAATGCAATACACCAAAAAATACTGGCAACACTAAAAAGATAGACGCCTCTTTGCATACTTGCAAACTTACAGGGTTTCGTGTGAAAGAGTGGTTAATCCTCTTCGCTTTCCGTATTGTCCTCGTCTAAATCGTGCAGCGCTACAGCTAGGTGATTCGATTTAACAAATTCACACCAATGACAATCTTCCTTTCCGCAGCCGGTATAAAAGTCTCGCTGCTGAATTTTATTCCATACAGTGGTAATTTGCTCCTTCACCAAATCAACATCCACCGAAGAAATGACAAGTTTTTTTCGCTGGTATTCTTTTTGTTTATCCGGTTCAATAAAATCAAATTCTGTGCTCACAGCAGTCCATCCTCGTTGTTCATAATTATCCACTAGTATTTTATAGAAAACTGCTTGTCGCCAATAGTCTCCTCCTAGGGGATCTTTGGCAGTAGGGCCATTTAATTTGGTGATCGCTCGGTCAGGATCTCCTGTTTTGTAATCTACCACGTTAACCGACTTGCCATCAAATTCCAATTTATCTAGTTTCCCTTTTAAAGGAATACCATTGATGACTACGTTGCGGATATTTCTTTCAATCGCC
>CAYFLE010000145.1:0-2163 GCA_964343645.1 uncultured Chitinophaga sp.
CCGTACTGACCACTACATCCCCTTTTTTTAGAAAGCTTCTTTCTTTCAGGATATTAATTTGATCCTGGAAAATTTCGTCCAAGCTTTCTTCTTCGTCATAAAAAAAGGCTCTTACTCCCCAAGAAAGCGAAAGTTGATTAACGAGTGCTCTCTTTTTAGTAAAGACATAGATAGGTGCTTTAGGACGATAGCTACTTAGCATAAATCCTGTGTATCCGCTTTGCGTCATGCCAATTAATGCTTCTGCATTCACATCTTCTGCCAATTTACAGGCATTATAACAGATTGCATCACTTAATAACGAAGGAGAGTGTGCTTGTGGTCGTAACATTTCATCGCGGTTGTAGTAATAGGCTTTGGCCTCTACTTCCAAAATGATTCGTGTCATCGTTTCAATTACCAACTTAGGGTGATTGCCCATGGCGGTTTCTCCACTCAACATCAGCGCGTCTGCGCCCTCTAACACCGCATTAGCCACATCGGTGATTTCACTACGGTTAGGTTTTGTGCGCTCGATCATGCTTTCCATCATCTGTGTGGCAACAATAACTGGTTTACCACGATGAATACACTTTTTGATGATATCTTTTTGAATTAATGGCACTTCTTCAATTGGTAATTCAACCCCTAAATCGCCTCGCGCAATCATAATACCATCGCTTTCGCGTATAATTTCGCGTAAGTGTTTGATTGCTTGCGGCATCTCAATTTTTGCAATCACTTTTGCGGAGTGACCCTTTTTTTGAATACGCTCTTTTAAGCTATTGATACAAGTTGGTGTTCTGACAAAAGAAAGCGCAATCCAGTCAATGGGATGCTGAACAATGAAATCTAGATCTTCTAGATCCTTTGGTGTTAACGCTGGTAAAGAAATATTCGTGTCAGGTAAATTGACTCCTTTTTTGGGAAGTAAAGTGCCGCCTAGAAGTACTTTGACGCGAACATCCTTTGTGGATGTAATTTCTTGTACAACTACTTCTAATTTTCCATCGTCTAATAATATTTTTTCTCCCTTTTGAACATCTTGATGCAGGTTGTCATAGGAAACGAAAATTCGTTGTTTAGTGCCTTTTATTTTTTCATTGGTAAACAAAAATTCGTCACCAGCTTTTAATTCGATGGCGCCCCCTTCAATTTCGCCCACTCTTAATTTGGGACCTTGTAAGTCAGCTAAGATGGAAATGTTATAGGGCTGTGTCTTATTGATTTCTTGTATATAGTCAATGATTTTAGCCTTGTCTTGGTGCGTGCCATGCGAAAAGTTGAGTCGAAAAACATTCACGCCAGCTTTCACTAGCTCAAGTAATTTTTCATAAGTATCACAAGCAGGACCAACAGTGGCTACAATTTTCGTACGCTTATATGCGTGTTGTCGTCCAGCTTCGTTATCATATTCTTTGTGAAGATATTTGTCAATATGTTTGGTCATAGTAATATTTTATATCAGCTGGCTAAAATTTTTACAATATCCATCCACTCTTCACTGATTTTGCCTTTTGTTTTAACCGCTTGTTCCAAGGGGATATAATTCATCTTGTTATTCAAAATTCCAACAAATACATTGTGTCTTCCCAAAAGGAGACTTTCAACAGCATGATAGCCCATTCTGCTGGCAATAATTCTGTCTAAACAACTAGGTGATCCACCTCGTTGAATATGTCCGAGAATGCACACGCGTATTTCTGCTTTCGGTAAGTTCTCTTGTAAAACTTTACTCACTTCATTAGCACCCCCAAAATCATCGCCCTCGGCAACCACAATCAGGTTTACCATTTTTTTACGTCTTTCCTTTTCTTTTAGCGATTTGATGATACTGTTGATGTCTGTTTTTCTTTCAGGGATTAAAATATTTTCTGCGCCAGTTGCAATACCACTGTGAAGTGCAATGTAGCCGGCATCTCGTCCCATCACTTCAATCACAAACACGCGGTCATGGGCATCCATGGTGTCCCTAATTTTGTCAATTGCTTCCACAGCCGTATTGACCGCTGTATCGAAACCAATGGTGAAATCCGTACCAGAAATGTCTTTGTCGATGGTGCCAGCAAGTCCAACGCAAGGGATGTTAAATTCGCTGCTTAGTTTACAGGCACCTCTAAAAGAGCCGTCCCCTCCAATCACTACTAACCCGTCAATCCCTCTTTTTTGCAAATTATCATAAGC
>CAYFLE010000145.1:2173-2748 GCA_964343645.1 uncultured Chitinophaga sp.
CATATGCTTTTTGACGCCCTTCTTTTTCCATGAACTCGAGGCATCTGGCTGTTTTTAAAATGGTTCCTCCGCGCTGGATGATATTGGCAACTGATTTGCCATTCATTTTGTACATGTCATCCTCAATCAACCCTTGGTATCCTCGCATGATACCATATACTTCAAGCCCCTTGTAAAGCCCAGTTCTAACTACCGCTCGAATGGCGGCATTCATACCGGGGGAGTCTCCTCCAGAAGTTAACACACCGAGCCTGGTCACTTTAGCATCCATCTTGAAAAAATTGAGGGCTAAAGGTACGTGTTTTCTTTAGTTTTACCCTATGAAAGTACTGGTTACGGGTGCAAATGGTTTTTTGGGTTACTATCTCTGTCAAAAACTACTCAGCGAAGGACACCGTGTTATTGCTACAGGAAGGGGGGAGTGCCGTTTGCCAATCAATCAGGCATCCACCTTTTTGTTTCAGCCCTTAGACTTAACTGTTGTTGATCAGATTAATGCTGTTGTGCGTCAACAAAGCCCTGATTATATAATTCATGCCGCGGCCATGGGGAAGCCAGATGAATGTGAAGAAAAA
>CAYFLE010000145.1:2758-4046 GCA_964343645.1 uncultured Chitinophaga sp.
GAATGTAGCTTCTGATAAGCATGTTCCCTTCAATTATATTTCTACCGATTTTGTTTTTGATGGGGTCCATGGAAATTATACTGAAGATGCAGAAAGAAATCCAGTGAATCATTACGGGGAAACAAAACTAGCTGCAGAAAAATTAGTCCAACAATATGCGGCCGACTGGTCAATTGTCAGAACAGTGCTTGTTTATGGACTTCCCAAAACGGGTCGCTCCAATTTATTGACTATTGTACAGGAAAAATTAGCAGCTAATCAGGCTTATCAAGTGGTGGATGATCAAGTACGAACACCCACTTTTGTAAAAGATTTGGCAAAAGGAATTACTGCCATGCTAGCCAAAAGAGTTACAGGTGTGTACAACATTTGTGGGGCAGAAATTTTAACTCCTTATGAGATGGCCTATCAGGCGGCCAACTATCTTGGTTTAAACACGCAGTTATTAATAAAAACGAATTCGGCCGCTTTCAACCAACCTGCAAAACGCCCATTGATTACAGGATTAACTATTAAAAAAGCACAAGACGATCTTGGATTTTCTCCTACTTCGTTTGAAGAAGGGTTGATAAAAACATTTGGGAAACCCTAGTTCATCATTAGGATATTCACACTTCGTTGTAATATATTAAAGGCAATTTCAGCCATTAAATTTTCTTTATCAAGTGTTGGATTTACCTCGGTGATTTCGAAACAACAGATCTTTCTGTTTTGCATGAATTTGCTCACTAGATCCTCCGCTTCTCTTTCACGTAAACCATTGCCTACAGGGGTTCCTGTACCTTTTGAAATAGCCGCATCTAAGCAATCCACATCAAAGGAAACATAGATGTCCGTACAATCGGATAAATATCTAAAAATAGATCGAACCACATTTTCTGCTCCTTTTGTTCTGATTTCCTTTGCTGCAATTTTTTTAATGCCTAATCGGTCTAATAAATTTTTTTCTTCCTTTTCATAATCCCGAAGTGAAATAAACACCACATTTTCAGGCAACACTTTGGGGCATATTTTACCCAGCTGCTTCAGTTTGTTCCAATAGTCAAGTGTAATGGTATCTGGTTTATGAATGGCGGATTCCTTATTGTCTAATCCAAGTGAAATAGCCATTGGCATTCCATGCATGTTGCCAGAGGGGGTGGTGTAAGGAGTGTGAAGATCAGCATGTGCATCTATCCAAATGACTCCCAGTTTACTTTTAGGTTTGGCCATTTTTAAACCTGCAATCGTGGCTCCTGCTGTCGAATGATCACCACTTATCACCACAGGGAAAAAATTATTTTTTACG
>CAYFLE010000146.1:0-4013 GCA_964343645.1 uncultured Chitinophaga sp.
ACAATTTCTTACTTGCCGGCCACATTTGGTGCGGTAACTGCTTCGGTAGTGATTCGTGAATTGATTGATCTTTCCCGCACTAGCGGAGGTAAATAATTGATACGGCAGAGTGGATTCAGCAAACTCCTGTCAACAGTCAGGACCTTTTTGCAGTCGTACAATTTTTACAAACCCCTTTGACGAGTACATCTACTTCCTGAGGTTGATACCCTCGAGGTAATCCTACAGAGGGCGTTACACTATCATCTAGACAAAATGTTTGATGACATTGGCGACAGAAAAAATGAATATGCTGGTGTTCATGATGTCCGGGTGCACAATCATCGTGACAAAGTGCATAGCGTACGGAGGCATCCGCACTAGGAATCGCATGAATAATCCCTTTATCTAAAAAAGCTTGAAGGGTACGGTAAATAGTCACTCGATCAAAGGCAGTTCCTGCTTTCTTTTCAATATCACTATGAGACAGCGCCCCTTTTTGCTGCATAAACAGCTGCATAATTTTTTGACGACTATCTGTTACACTCAATCCTTTACGCTTGAGTGATTCACTAATCAACTGAGCTCTATCTGGTTGTTTAGTAAAAGCCATCACTTAAAATTTGCATCATTGACTAATAGCTTGCGGGCATCTTCAATCAGCTTTTTTACCTCTCGATCATCCAAGCCATCATAAATTTTTCGAACGTCTCCATTGCGATCAATCAAGGCCCAAAACTGCGTATGTAAAAAATCGTCTTCAATCGATTGTACATTATTGGCAGGATCATCAATGGTATAACTCAAACGAGCCATATTGTACAAACTATCCTTACGTCCTGTCAAAAAAATCCATTTGCGGGTATCGACACCTAACGAGTCTACATATTTTTTTAGTTGTGCGACCGAATCTGTTTCCGGGTCACAGGTATGGGAGAGCAATAAAAAATCAGGTTCTGCTTTTAACGCATCATATACTGTTTTGAGATTATTATTCATCCGCGGACAAATCCCTTTGCAAGTAGTAAAAAAGTATGCCGCAACAAACACTTTACCCTTGACTATTTCTTGCGTCACTAACTGCCCATCTTGATTTGTAAATTGAAAGGGACGAACAAAGCTGATGGGCGCCACACCTCGCTTTGTAAAACCTGGAATAGTGTAAACGAGTGCTGCATAAAAAACGAGTGCAAGCGCAATAAAGAATGCCGTATAGAGCCAACCCTTTTTTGACATAGTAATTGTTGTGGGTCAAAATTACGAAGCGGGAAGTTGCTATCTAGTAGAATGGGGATATTTTTGCAACTTTGTTGCTTTTTTGTAGTTTTGTGGACACATGAAATTTCGGATTAATTGGGATGCTTTGGGAATTAGTGCTTCTATTGCTTGCGCCATTCACTGTGCGCTTCTCCCATTATTCTTATCAAGTTTGCCACTTTTTGGAATCAACATCATTCATAATCTGACTTTTGAAATAGGTATGATTCTTTTGGCCTTTGCCATTGGAAGCTATTCCCTGTATCATGGTTATAAAAAGCATCATCACAGCCTCCAACCTTGGCTATTATTTGTCACGGGGATCGTGCTTTTAACAATCAAGCAAATATTTTTATCGGTACATCTGTGGCTGCTTGCGCCGGCGGTGATTTTGATTATTGCGGCACATATACAAAACCACCGAGCCTGCCGCGTGCACAACCATGCGCATCACGACGATTGTGATCATTGATTTAGGGAAAGCATCTTAACTTAGGAGATGCGAAAATCAATCCTCCTTTTATTTTTTATCAGCATCAGCTATTGGTGCGGCGCACAAAAAAGTGCAACAAAAGAAATTCTATCTATCCTAGATAATCAAACAGCGTGTTGGAACCGCGGTGACTTGGAAAATTTCATGAAGGGGTATTGGAATAATGATTCGCTGCGTTTCATTGGCAAATCAGGTATTACCTATGGATATACCAATACGCTCAATAATTATAGAAAGGGTTATCCGGATACGGCGGCCATGGGAAAATTGCACTTCAACATTCTTGTCATAAAAAAACTATCCCCTCGCTACTATGAAGTGGTAGGAAAATGGAATTTGAAAAGAAGTATAGGCGATGTAAGTGGTCATTACACCTTGCTGCTACGCAAGATCAATGGGAAATGGGTGATTGTTTCCGATCATAGCAGTTAACGCGTCCTTTATTTGTGATGCTTGCGCCAATTAGCGCGGAGAAAACGTGCTAAGAGAATAAAAGAACCAATCAGGAACGAATAGTACAAAATAGTTACCCAAAAAGGATACTGCCCGGGAACTGCTAACCCTGCATAAAGCCCCACGGTAGAAGCCGTAAGCATCCAAATGATTGTTACGGCAATTGCATTGACGATGCGAACAAAAAACTTACTGACATCCGGATCCCAGCCTTGTTCCATACTATTGATTTATGACTTAACAATTCGCAAGCGTGCATAGTTCAGCATAATCTTTTTTTCTCCATTGTGTTCAAACCGAACGGTAGCTACTGGGTTGTGGGCGGAGCCTTCTAGTTTTAGCACTTCCCCATAGCCAAACTTTTGGTGTTCTACCCGGTGTCCTACTTCTAGTTCGGTCATATCACTGGGGGTAAACCCTTCACTCGGCTTATGTTCAATCACCCGCGCTACCGGAGGTTTCGGGGCCATATAAGAAGGCTTTTCCGAAGTGTTGCGCTGTTGTGGACGCGACTCGTATGATGTATTCCAATTGGAAGAAGGACGCGTAGGCATTGTTTTAGTACCCGCAAAACTTCGGTCGAGATAGGCTTCTGGAATTTCATCTAAAAAACGACTGGGTTCATTTTGCACTAATTGCCCAAAACGGTATCGGGTATTAGCATAGGTGACCCATAGCTTTTGCTTGGCACGCGTGATCACCACATAAAACAAACGACGTTCTTCTTCTAACTCTTCTCTTGTATTAATCGCCATGGCATTGGGAAAAAGCAGTTCCTCCAACCCTGCTGCAAATACACAGGAAAATTCCAATCCTTTTGCGGCGTGAATGGTCATCAACTTCACCGTATCTGCATCCACATCTTTTTCATCAGCATCGGTGAGTAGTGTAATTTGTTGTAAATACGCGCCTAAACTTTTATCAACTAATTCGCCATCATCATTATCCGGACTTTCTGTCCACTCTTTGATAGAGTTGAGTAATTCCTGAATATTTTCATAGCGTTGAATTCCTTCCGTGCTTTTGTCGTTGAATAGTTCTTTCACCAAGCCCGTTTGCTTTCCTACATGAAAAGCTAAATCATAGGCATTACTTTTTTCAAGCATGCTGGCAAAACTGCGAATCATGGTCACAAAATCTTCCAGGGCAGTCAATGTGCCTGCACGAAATCCATACTCGCGTACATTGAGTAAAATATCCCAGGTAGAACAATCTTTTTCATTGGAGAGCAAGAGCAATTTATCTAAAGTGGTCTTTCCAATTCCACGCACGGGATAATTGATAATGCGTTTCAATGCCTCTTCATCACGGGGATTGACGGTAAAACGCAAGTAAGCCACCATATCCTTTATTTCTTTACGCTGGTAAAAACTGATACCCCCGTAAATAGTATAAGGAATGGCCATTCGGCGAAGTGATTCCTCAAAAGCACGGCTTTGCGCATTGGTACGATACAAAATGGCAAAGTCCTTGTTCGCATAGTGATGTCGAAGTTTTTGTTCCTGAATAGAGTCAGCCACAAATTTTCCTTCGTCATTATCCGTCATGGTGCGGACCATCCGGATCTTTTCCCCTTCGGCATTTTCGGTGAACAATACTTTTTCGATTTGCCCTTTATTATTTCGGATCACTTCATTAGCCACCTCCAAAATACTACGCGTAGAACGATAGTTCTGCTCCAGTTTCACCACTTTCACATTGTCATAATCTTTTTGAAACTGCAAAATATTTTGAATCGTAGCCCCTCGGAAAGAATAAATACTTTGTGCATCATCTCCTACCACACAAACATTTTCATGCATGGCACCCAACAACTTAATGATTTCATACT
>CAYFLE010000147.1:0-4000 GCA_964343645.1 uncultured Chitinophaga sp.
TGAGTATTGGAAAGAAGCGCGCTTGCAATGGCATTTGAGCTTAGGAATTCCTGTATCTAGCTATCGCTATCACGACCACGTAAAATTGGCGCACTATGCCGATGCTGCCTGTGATATTGAATTCAATTTCCCCATGGGATTCAAAGAACTGGAGGGAATACATAGTCGTACCGACTTTGACTTAAAACAACATCAGGAGTTCAGTAAAAAGAAGCAACAATATTTTGATAATGATCTTGACCCGGCAACCGGGAAACCATTTGGTAATTACATTCCGTATGTGATTGAAACTTCCATTGGATTAGACCGCATGTTCCTAGCCGTACTCAGTCATGCCTATGAAGAACAGGATTTAAGTACGCCTGAAAAAGCAGATAGTCGAGTGGTATTAAAGCTTCCTGTAAAACTAGCGCCTATTAAAATGGCGGTATTGCCGCTGAATAAAAAAGACGGCTTACCTGAAATCGCGGAGAGTATCATCGCAGATTGTAAAAATGATTTTCGTTGCTTCTATGAAGAAAAAGATTCTATCGGTAAACGCTATCGCCGCATGGATGCACTCGGAACTCCGTTCTGTGTAACCGTCGATTATCAGACCAAAGAAGATAATACTGTGACCATTCGTCACCGCGATTCGATGGAGCAGGAACGAATTTCAATTACTGCTTTGAAGGATCTAGTGAATCAAGCGATTCGTTGATTAGGGTAAGCATTACTACCTAATAATCTGATTGTTAGCTCGTTGCTCCCTTATTTTCCGGTTAATTCCGGTTAAAAAGGGCCTATTTCCCAAGGTCAAGCGCCATATTTAAAGTAAATTTGCCATGCCTGACAGGCAATTAACCTATAATTCTGTGAAAACCAACTTTTTAATATGAGTTCTATTTCTTTGAAGCGTCTGATTCCTTTTTTATTTTCTCTCTTGTTGTCCATTTCTTTTGTAACGGCACAGGCACAGCCTACTGCACGTGATAATCCAAACGTGATGGCGCAAATCAAATCCGTGCTTTCTTCTAAAGGATTGAATGAGCAAGAAGTAAAAGAGCGTTTGAAGACTAAGGGTCTCAACATCGATGCCATGTCGGATGCAGAAGTTGCGCAAAATCGTTCTGTGATTGAGCAAACCATTGCTGAGTTAGAAACGGAGAAAAAAAATGCAAAAGCCGATAACAAAGTGGCTCCTGGTACGCCTGTAGTGGTTGACCCAGCTGGACCCGCCAAGACTGTAGATCCAACAGGGGGAGCAGCTACTACTAACTCGACTGAATCGACTGCAAAGGAGCCGCTCACAACAAAAGCGGAGGCAGTGGCGGATGCTGTTCAAAAAGTGATTGTGCAAAAAGCTCCTGAAGTAGGCATCTATGGCCATGATATTTTTACCAACCAAACATTAGAAGCTTTTCGTACTACTGATGGAGCGCGTGCTCCCGATACGTACATACTTGGACCTGGTGATCGCGTTCGCATTACCATTTTTGGCATGTCACAAGCCGATCTTTTATTAGAGATTAATAAAGAAGGGTACATTCAACCTACTGGATTAAAGCAATTATATCTACTCGGGGTGACATTAGGCGAGGCCCGTAAATTAATAGGACAACGTTTTAGTGCTGCCTATCGTTTTCAACAAGATCAATATGCCGTGACGCTGCAAACGGCTCGTGCAATTACAGTCAATGTATTTGGAGAAGCTAACTTACGTGGAAGCTTTAATATGTCTGCCTTGAATACTGCATTCAATGCACTTTCAGTTGCAGGTGGACCTACTTCGCAAGGATCGGTTCGTAATATTGAATTGATCCGCGGAAAGAGTAGGAAGAAAATGGATGTGTATGCCTTTTTAAGTGATCCTGCTTTTCAATTTCAATTTGATATCCAGCAAAATGATATCCTTTATGTTCCCATGGCACAAAAAATTGTTGCCTTACAGGGAGCCGTGAAAAGACCCATGAAGTATGAGTTGGCTGGTAAAGAAGGATTGAATGAGTTGTTAGCCTTTGCAGGTGGAATTAACTTCAATACCTATGTTGATTACTTACAAATTGAAAGAGCACAAGCTGACTCTTTGATTTTACTGGAGTATAAGTTAGCAGATGTATTAAGTAAGAAAATCAATGTAGAATTAGCGGATGGAGATATTGTTCGGGTACGCGAGTCAAAAAAACCATTGGAACGTTTTACAGAAGTTGAAGGAGCGGTATTTTATCCAGGACGTTATGAGCTTCAAAAGGATATGCGTTTAAGCGGATTATTGATGAAGGTTCAATTGATGCCCGAAGCAAAAAATGATTTCTTTTTTGTAGAAAGACTATTGCGTGATAGTACCGTGCGCATTGTAAAAGTAAACGCAGCAGATGCTGGCAATTTTGTATTAGAGCCTCGTGATCGCGTACAGGTGTACAATAAAATTTTCTATGCGAATCAAGAGATGGTTGAGGTGGATGGTGCTGTAAGAATGCCAGTAAAAAGAATGTTGGCATTAAATGATAAAATCGCAGTAAATGACGCGATTCAGTTAGCTGGCGGAGTACTGCCTACTGCATTAGACAGAGCTCAGATAATTCGTCGCGATATTATGCAGCCAGAAAAAGTTGAGTATTTTCCTGTTGACTTAACTAATCCTGGTTCAATTGAATTAAAAGCGGGTGATAAGTTGATTGTGTTTGATAAGCGAACTTTTGTCTTGGGGTCTACTGTTTCATTGGGTGGAGCCGTGAATGACACTTTAACTACCCCATACAACCCATCCTTATCAATTGGGGACCTTTTACGATTAGGTGGTGGATTTAAACAATCTGCTGCATTGAATCGTGTAGATGTTTTTCGTTTGGGTTATGGTGAAAATGGAACAGGCTATACTCGATTTGAAATTGAATTGGATGCAACTTACAATGTGGTTGCGCCGAATACTAGTTTCAATTTAATGCCCTATGATAAAGTGGTTGTAAGAGATCTTCCAATGTTTAACTTGAATAGAAGTGTTCAGCTTTTAGGCGAAGTAAAATATCCGGGTCTTTATGGACTAAAGGCTGATCAAGTAAGTTTATCTGAAGTGATAAACCTTGCAGGTGGATTTAATCCTGTAGCAGATCAACGACATGCTATCCTTTCAAGAACAACTGGAGCAAAGGGGCTTATTGGTATTAATCTCAAAAAAACCATGCAGCACCAAGGATCTTCTAAGTTTGATCCTGTATTATTACCTGGTGATGTTATTACGATTCCAGCTTATCAAAATACCGTGGGCATTCGTATACGTGGCACTCGTCAAGCTGATTTGTTGACGGCAGGAGTGAGATTAGATCAGAAGTCTTTGAATGATGTGTCTAGTTTCATATTTACAACCTCTAGATCAGCAAGATGGTATATCAGAGAGTATGCGGGTGGTTTTTCTAGGAAGGCTGACAGAACAAGTGTAACTGTTTCTTATCCTGATGGAAGTGTAAGAGGGACAAAGAGGTTGTTGTTTTTCTTTAGAAAATATCCAACTGTAAAACCTGGTGCTATTGTTTCCTTGACTAACCGAGAGGAAAAGGCAAAAGATAAAGATGCAAAAGGAATCAACTGGGACAACGTCTTCTCTAAAATCCTTGCCGTAGGTACTACAATGGCCGTGTTGATCACCGCCACTAAATAATTACACCGGCTTTAATTTCGCCGTAAAATGTCTTAATAAAGGGGCCTCTTCAGTAATGGAGAGGCCTTTTAGTTGTTCTCTTTTAGTATACACTTCAATAATCACTTCGGCTACATAATCAATATGACTTTGTGTGTATACGCGACGAGGAATGGCCAGGCGTACTAATTCCAATGTTGCGGGAATTAATTGGTGCTGTTCGTCATATTTGCCAAACATAAGTGAGCCAATTTCAACGGCACGAATTCCACCTTCTACATAGAGCGCACAAACCAATGCTTGTCCGGGATATTGGGAGGAAGGGATATGCGATAAAAATGTCTTTGCATCCAAATACACCGCATGCCCGCCTGCTGGTTGCAT
>CAYFLE010000148.1:0-850 GCA_964343645.1 uncultured Chitinophaga sp.
GTCTCAACCTCAATACCCTGGTTAACTATATTTCCAATGCAGTCTATGAATGCATGTGCAAAATGACAGCAGGGATATGGCTTAATTGAAATTCGCGTAACCTCCCATTTTGCAGAAAGGTCTTTTGTAGCCTCCCTTAAGTCACAGTCCATCTCAATTCCATATGTTTTAAAAATTCCGTCCCGCCCTTCAAATACAGATTTTGGACCAGTCATACCTGCTTTTGATAAATTTGATGCCATAATTGCTGAAAATGCACTCCAACCAGGATGTAAACTCTTTGACGAAGAACTATTAGATAGATATTCGTTAATTCCAGCAGCCTGACTGCCCGCAAGTCCGATTGCATGTGTTATTTGCTCAGCAGACAGATTTAATAACTTTGACGCAGCAGTGACAGCTCCAAAGATACCAGCAATGGAAGTGGTATGAAATCCTCGTTTATGAAAAGTACCTTTAGAAGCTAAACCAATTCGCGCTGCGACTTCCCAACCAGCGACAAATGCTGTTAAAACCTCCTTACCTGAAAGCCGCAGAGATTCTCCTATTGCAATCACAACCGGCAAAATAACTGTGCTTCCATGAACTATTGAATCGGTGTGAGTGTCATCAAAATCTAAGCAATGAGATGCGATACCATTTGATAAGGCAGCATACTCGCAACTTAATTTTTTACTTGAGCCCCAAATTGCAACCGAACCATGACTTGAATTAATGCTTAGTAAGCCTTGCAAAGAATTAACCGCATTCTCATGCAATCTACCCCTCACGCCAACACCAAATGTATCTAAAATATGTCTTTGTGCACTAGCAACTACCTCAGCAGGCAAATCCTCAAAGCTTAAATTAC
>CAYFLE010000148.1:860-1485 GCA_964343645.1 uncultured Chitinophaga sp.
TCAGCGTAATGTTGGGCAATTGTTTTCAATTATTTATCACCCGCGAAAACGAGGTGGCCTTTTTTCTCTGAATGCTCTAATTCCTTCATCTTTTTCAGCACTCGCTAGGGCTAATGAAAATAATTTATTTTCATAATCAATTCCTGAAATTAAGTCTAAATCGAAGCTTTTAAGAACAGCATCACGAGCTAACATTAGGGAACTTGGTCCTTTAGACTGCCATTTCTTACAGATCGAATAGGCGATGTGTAAAAGATCAGATTTTGAACAAATTTGATTAACCAAACCAATATCAAAGGCACGCTCTGCAGAAATGGGCTCACCTAACGTAATCATTTCCATTGCACGTCCAAGACCCACAAAACGAATTAATCTTTGAGTGCCCCCACTACCGGGAATTACCCCAAGGTTAATTTCTGGCAAACCTAATTTAGCATTCTCAGATGCTATTCTTAAGGTACAGGCTAATGCCAACTCTAATCCGGCGCCAAGACAATGGCCATTAATTGCAGCAATTGTCGGAAGGCGCATTGTTTCAATCAATCTAGGCAATTCTCGACGCAATTGAGCCTCCAAACTAAGTTCCGATGATGGTGATCGTCTTTCAACCTCAGTAATATCAGCG
>CAYFLE010000148.1:1495-2223 GCA_964343645.1 uncultured Chitinophaga sp.
ACGCTTTTTCCCCATCTCCGGTGATAACAATGGCATCTACTTCATTTTTTTGCTCTAAATCTCGAAGCTTTGAAATTAATTCCTTTCGCAAAGGTAAACTCATTG
Organism: uncultured Chitinophaga sp.; assembly: GCA_964343645.1. GTDB lineage: Bacteria > Bacteroidota > Bacteroidia > Chitinophagales > Chitinophagaceae > JJ008. Next base: position 1,601 of record CAYFLE010000148.1, read on the forward strand.
CATTCAATTTGTCAGGATCAGATAGTTTCAAAAGAGCAATTCGCTCACTTATCTCACATTTAAGTAATGAATTTACGTTACTAGACATTCTCGTTCTCGCTTAAGGCTGATTTAATAGTCTTGCCACCTGCATTTTTAGGCAAATACTCTCTTAGTTCCATGACTCTTGGTTTTTTAAAATCTGCAATAGCTTGCGAACAGAATTCTTGTAGCTCAGCCAAATTAAGATCCTGGTTACCGCGAGTCACAACAAATGCTTTTACTATCTGCCCCCATTTAGGATCATCAACACCAACTACTGCAGCATCAATAATTTTTGGGTGAGACATTAGAACGTGCTCTATCTCCCCACCGCTGATAATTACATCATTAAGTCTTCCTGTAAGATGCAAAAAACCATCCTGATCAAGGAATCCAATATCTCCAGTATGGTACCAACCGTCTGAAAAAACTCGACTTGTCTCATCAGAACGATTCAAATATTCTGACATTACAGATGGATTGGTACATAGTATTTCTCCAATACTACCCGTAGGACAATTTCTACCTAGATCATCAACTATTTTTAATCTCACATTTCTAAATGGTTGACCAACTGAATTAGGTTTTCTTAATTGATCAAC
>CAYFLE010000148.1:2233-3996 GCA_964343645.1 uncultured Chitinophaga sp.
CCTCATATGCGCAAAAAACAGTCATGCTATTTGACTCTGTGGATCCATAATAATCAAAGAGCTGCGTTGTGATGTTCTTAAGAACCTGTTTTTTAATACCAAGGGGTAATGGTGATCCACATGTCACAACCCTTTTTAAATTTGAATCGATTAGATTTTTCTGATTATTATCCAAAAACTCCAATACCATTGTTAGGATGGTGGGCACTGTTAGGGATGAGGTAATTGATTCATTTTCTATAATTTCAATATATTCTTGTGCGTCAAATTGCGGCATGATCCTCACTGTTGCACCAACATACAAATGCATCAGAGTGAAAGTTAAACCAGCTGAGTGCACTTGGGGCATGGTTCCTAAATATATATCGTCACAATTAAGCTGATACTGGATTGCAGCATTTAGTACCCAAGTCATTCGCGCACGGTGAGTTGCCAATACACCTTTTGGCTTTCCAGTAGTTCCTGATGTAAACATTAAACTGAAATAATCATTTTCCCCACAGCGATTTTCAAATAGTTTTTCAGGGCAGTCGGTAAGTAATTTTGAAAATGAAATATTTTTATCAACACTATCATCAATAAGAACAAGATGTGGTTTTTTATATTTTGTAATTTTTAGAGCATTTTTAGTTATTTGGTATCGCTCTTGATCTGTAAATACTAATTCTGGTCTTGCTTGATCAAGTATTAACGAAACTTCATGTAATCTATAACGTGGGTTTATGGGAGAAAAAATGCCGCCAGTCCTGGCCACTGCAAGGACTACTAAAACATACTCGATACAATTCGGAAGATATGCACAAACAACGTCTCCAGGCTTAATACCGAGATCTACAAGAGATCCAGCTAAAGAAGCAACGTGATTTTCAAGTTCAGCATAGGATAATTTAACATTTCGATCATAAAGTGCGACCTTGTTAGGCTCAACTTGAGCATAATATTTTGCTACATCGCCAACAAGAAATTCAGAGGTTAAATTATTCAATTACATCTACGTTAATTAAACGATCCTTCTGCAAGTAAGCCTTTTAGTTTTGTCATTCCATCTTGTAATGGAATTCCGGCAGGACAAACTTCTGAGCAGTTCCCCAAGCTATGGCATCTCAGAATTCCTTGATCTGTAGCAATGCCAACCAATCGTTTTTTACCAATTGCATCCCTCTCATCTAATGCCAACATAAAAATACGATTTAATGCTGCAGGTCCCAGATAACCGGGCTTAGTGGATGACCACTCACATGCTGAAAAACAGCTTCCACAAGTAATACAACCATTTTGATTTTGAATAACTTTACGCACATTAGCTTTGGGTGGCATTAGTTGCGGCGAATTCCTATTGGGATCCTTTGCAATCAAAGCAGCATGTGACTTTTTAAATGTAAGAAAGAATGGCTCCATATCACACACAACATCTCGAATAACAGGAAGAGCACGCATAGGTTCAACCCTAATTTGATTTGATCCAAGAGAGCCGATACTACACGACTATGCTTACTTGGGACATTAATCAAAAACTTTCTTAATGCCCTAGGATCAGTTCGTGACACCTGAAGAGATACTTCAAAAGATTCTTTAATAGACATTTGATATTTCCTAAATAAAAGCAAACAACGCAACAAGACCATAAAGAATGGTAAAAATTATTACCAAAATACTAATTATGGTTATTACTCTGGAGGCAGTTGACTTGTGCGCATAGTCTTGCAAAATACTTCGGAATCCTAAAAATCCATGTATCGACACTACAATTAACAAGACAACGT
>CAYFLE010000149.1:0-236 GCA_964343645.1 uncultured Chitinophaga sp.
CCCCCACTTTGCGCATTACACAGATTACACAGACTACTGAAAACAATCGTGGTCATAATCAGCACTACACGATGATCAAAAGGCTTTGACATATTTAAAGCCATTGGAAGTTAAAAATTTGGAAGCTCATAGTTACCACTTACCCTTAGCAAAAAGAACAGGGCTTTTGCATGGTTAATTTTTGCATCAATTAAATCGCCCTCACCATCTCGCAGACTGACTATAGTTTTGGAAGT
>CAYFLE010000149.1:246-3988 GCA_964343645.1 uncultured Chitinophaga sp.
AGCTTCTTTTTAGCAAACCCATACTGCAAAAATGCTTGATTGACTTCTGCAGCAACGCGTGCTTTCAAATCATTCAGATATGCTTCCTGTGTCAGTTTTTGATTGGCGGCCTGAACTATATCGGCGTCATACACCAACTGGACCGGAATGGGCACAGAGACTGAAAATCCATACGCTGTGGTAGCGCCGTATTGGGTTGAACTGCTTACATAGGGTGGTGTCATGGAGTACCAGACACTCGGATTAATATCAATATTTCGGTTTTTCTTCGTTAACTCCAAGAAAGCGCTGGAGGCCTTAATCGACTCCGTTAAAGCAATAATGTCTTTACGATTACTTTGGGCATTTGAGATCAAATCCTGAAGATTAAATGAGCTCGGCTTAATATTGTCTAAATCCCCAACTGGTTCTAAAAGAGCATTTGTGGGGCGAGCCAAAAAGGTGCCCATATTCAAGGCAAAATAACGTACATCATTTCCAAAATTAGCCTGATTTTCTTTCAGATCGTTCGCTAAACCTTGGTCCCCTATCTTTTGGGAATCGGCGATTGCCCTTTGAAAAGATAACCATAGCAATTTAAAACGCAAGGTATCCAAAAAGGAAAAAGCGGCATCCGCGCGCACAGCACTGGCTAATGAATCTAACTCGGCAGAATTTCTTCCCACCTCGCTCGCAGCAAACTCTTTTCTGGCTGTCCGTTTACCCCACCCCTCAAGCGTTCCTGATAGGGAATACGTATTGGAGCCCGGCGATACATACGGTGTATAGGGAACTTGCCCATAATAAGCGCCCCGAGAGTATGTAAAACTGGGATTCACATTTGATAAACCAGCAGGGCCTTGCTGGGCCACTGATGAATCTAAAGCAAATTTTTTAGCTTGAATTAAAGCGTTGTTTTCTCCGACTTGTTTGATGAAATCGGCAAAGCTTATAGGGTCAAACTTTACGTCAGGAATTGAAACCTTTACGATCGTCTGAGCAACTGCATGGCCACAAATTAAATACAAAGATAATGAAAATGCAAGAATTAACTTCATGTTCGGCTTCATCGTGTGTAAAGGTTTTTCGGCAAATGGATATAGACTTACCATAAATAAAGTAGGGTTATTAATGAATCAATAGAAACCCTAATCGGTATCCATTTAATTCAGAAATTTCAGGATTTCCTCACCAATGTAGTGCAACAATTGGCAACGGAAATAGGGCAATCCTTGACTTCACTTTTTTTTGAATCTGAACTAGGATAAATGGCAACTTGGTCTTACCGACTTAAAACTCCAAACTTTAAGCCGCCCTGGGGGTGGCTTTTTTTATTGTTACTTATTAATTTGTCGGGTTTTCCGACATCGTCCTAAATCGTGCATCAGATGCCAATCGCTTCCAGGATCACTCAGGGCGTCCCTGCCCAATTCCACACGGTCAAATGGGTAACCAATCCAGTCACCATTGCATCAATACTGTCCGTATCAAACTCTCGATCGCCTGAGGTAAAGAAATCTAAAGTGAACCGAATCAAACAGCCGCTCGAAATAGCGGCTGATCCTCAAAGGTAAAAACGGGTTTAATCCAGTTTAATTTTTGCTTTTTCTACGACAGTTTTCCATCGCGCAATATCGGAATTGTAAAGTTCGGTAAATTGCTGAGTATTGAGTGGTGCAATTTGAACACCCGCCTTAACAAAACGTTCTTTTAGTTCGGGTGTATCGAGCATTTTCAAAATCGTGCTACTTAAAATATTCACCACCTCTTTTGGCGTTCCGGCTGGAGCAAACAGACCTTGCCACAAGGCCATTTCATATCCTTTTACTCCGGCTTCTTGCATGGTTGGTAATTCCGAAGCCCCGCTAAAGCGATTCTTACCCGTTACTGCAAGCGCACGAACCTTATCCCCTTTGTATAAAGGTAAACCAACCGGCATGCCAGCAAAGTAAAAATCAATTTGACCACCTAATACATCCGTAGCCGCTGGCGAACCACCCTTATAGGGGATGTGAATCGCTTGCAATCCGGTCGTGGCTAAAAATAATTCTCCAGCCATGTGATCAGAATTTCCAATTCCAGACGAGGCAAAACTCAACTTACCAGGATTAGCCTTTAACAATGCAATTAGATCGGCAACACTCTTAACCTTAGAATTGTTATTCACAATCAATATATGAGGTGTTGCTGCTACGCCCACAACTGGAATGAAATCTTTCTGCCCATTAAATGGTAATTTTGGGTTTGCAGCTACATTAATCGCTAGTCCATTTTGAGCGAATAACACGGTATATCCGTCAGGCGTGCTTTTAGCGACTGCATCAGCCGCAAGACTACCAGCTGCACCACCTCTGTTTTCTACGATCACAGCTTGCTTGAGCGCAATACTGAGATCGTTTGCAATAATCCTGCCAACAATATCGGTTGAACTTCCGGGGGCATAACCAATCATCATCTTGATTGGCTTATCCGGGTATGCGGCCATTGCAGATGACGTAAAAATTGCCGAGAGAGTAAGCAATTGAATTATTTGCTTCACAAATTTTCTTTTAACGCTTCGCATCATAGTCTCCTAATTTTTTTATAAATTTAACGGCATTACACCACATTCAATAGCACATTGATTCAAGGCATTGAGTAATTCCTGCGCGATAGGAATACCTGATACGGTTCGTTCCTGAAATAGTCTTGCACCACCCTCACCAGGAATATGAATCTCTTGAACGCCTGGTAGCTTACTTGAATCTTTTAGGTCAACAACTACTTTAGTAACACGTTTGACAAATTCTTGGGGATCTCCAAAAGCGCTCGGATCGACTGCGATGAGAGCCTGACCGGTATTTGTAATTAGATCATGGTGCGCATTGAAATCAATGGTTTCCTTGCCCACTGCTGCATTATTTAAACTGCCCGCTAATAAACTTATCATTAAAGCAAGTCCGTAGCCCTTGTGACCTCCGATTGGCAATAAAGACCCCTCAGATGACTTAGTAGGATCAGTTAAGTCATTGCCTTTTTTATCCATCATCCAGCCCTTTGGAATCATTTCACCTTTTTGAGCAGCTAACTTTACTTTTCCATAAGCAGCAACAGTTGTGGCCATATCCAATAAAACAATTGGATGAGCCCCGGCTGGAACAGCAATCGCAATTGGATTGGTTGAAAGAAGTAAATCGATACCACCCCAAGGGGCCATGTGATTAGCATTTCCAACAGCCATATAAATTCCGATGTACCCAGCTTCTGCAAGCTTACGAACATAAACCGATGCCGCACCGGAGTGATTGCCAAAATGACTGCCGACCCAAACCACACCAAATTGTTTCACTTTGCTCTTGGCCGTCTCAACGGCTTTTGACATGACCAAATGCCCCAAAGCGTTATCGCCATTTATTAAAGTAACTGCGCCTTGTTCTCTCTCCAAGCGGATATTAGGATGCAAATTAATTCCGCCAGCTTTAATCCGCTTGACATAAGCAGGCAAACGAAAGATGCCATGTCCATCAGCACCTGCTAAATCAGACTGAAGCATTAAGTTAGCAACAACCATTGCGTCATCCTTTGGCACCCCGACAGCAACAAACGTATTAGTAATAAATTCTTGGGCGGTCGGAATTGGTAAATAATGATTCGGCATATATTTAATGCTCTTGAGAGCCTCTGAATTCCATACTGTGGATGTAACGATTTTCAGGATGATGTGTTACTGTAACCTCAAAAATTTGATCGTTCGAATCATAGTAACGACGAGTAATCACCAAAC
>CAYFLE010000150.1:0-3945 GCA_964343645.1 uncultured Chitinophaga sp.
GTCTTCATTTTGTTAAAAATAATTCGATTTATCAGGAAAGTTATACCCGGGGGTTTCACCAGTTTTGGGGAGACCCCGCGAATTATTGTATACTAGGATTACTCCCCTCCTACTTAGAACGACAGCACTCTTCCTTAGTTTATATGATGGAGGATCTCATCAAAAAAAGTGGTCATCCGCAAAGTGGATTTTATTTAAATGATTTTGATGCCCTTCAACAAACACTGCAACAAGTAGAAGCACAAAAACAACCTACTCTTTTACTCGGTGTCACCTTTGCACTTTTAGATTTTGCCGCATCGCATCCAATGTCTTTGCAGCACACAACCATTATTGAAACTGGTGGTATGAAAGGCCGAGGTATTGAATTAACGCGTGCCGCCGTGCACGCCCAATTACAAAAAGCATTTGCGCTAACATCCATAGGATCTGAATATGGAATGACAGAATTACTCTCACAAGGATGGTCGAAGCAAGAAGGTCAATTCACTTGCCCTGCATGGATGAAAGTGCTGATTCGTGAAGAAGAAGATCCGCTACAAGTCAAACTAACTGGCGCCGGCGCCATTAATATTATTGATTTAGCCAATATTGATTCCTGTTGTTTTATTGGAACCGATGACGCGGGAAAAGTGTTTGCCAATGGAAAGTTTGAATTATTAGGAAGACTCGATAGCTCAGATGTTAGAGGTTGTAGTTTGCTTACTGCATAGCTAATTATTTTTGATCTAGACAGATGTTAACTATCACTTGAGCGTATTTTTGCAGTTCTGCCCAGGTGGCGAAATTGGTAGACGCACCGTCTTCAGGTGGCGGCGCCGCGAGGTGTGCTGGTTCGAATCCAGTCCTGGGCACAAAGCCCCCAACACGAAGTGTTGAGGGCTTTTTTAATTGGATGCGTGGCAAGCTTGCTTGCCTAAGCAGACAAGTAAAAAGCCCGTCACGGCGAAGCCGTGTGGGGATTTGAGTAAGACCAACTTATTTGGATCACTGAAAGTAATCCAGTCCTGGGCACGATTAATAGTCCTGCACAAAGTGCGGGACTATTAAGAGGAGTTAGATACAACTAATTTAATGCTCCCCAAACTTCCACCCCTTGCATCAAGAAGTTGTATAACATATAATCCACTAGCAAGCTGGTTGCTTCCAAGTGATATAGCATTATCCCCTACGGAGACAGTGCAGCTTTTTATTAGCAACAATTGCCCAGAGGAGGAGAGTAGTCTTATTGTGCCGTTGAAAGACTGCCCTGCGATGATTTTCACTTGTATAATTGCTCCAGATTTAATCGGATTTGGAAAAGTTTTGAATGATAATAGCGGATTGATCACATTATTATTGTCTTTCTCACAAAATGGGCTGCTCCATCTTGGATCTTTAATTAGCGAAGTGTCTGTTAATGTTTTTAAAAATGCAAGCAGCGCAGCCTTCTCCTCCTCGGTGTACTGAATTCTTCGTGGTGGGCAGGTGTTACAAGGATTATTATTGGGAATTGGATTACCAGGAATAATTTCTCTTAAAAAGCCATCTAGTTGCGGGTGAGGTTTTATCGAGTCACTGTAAAAATTAATGACCTGTTCAAGGGTTTTATAGCGGCCGTCGTGCATGTAGGGAGCAGTCAACTCAACATTAATTAGTGAGGGAACACTAAACTGACCATTCTTACTTACATTTCCAGTTGCTTGTCCCACCCCATTATCTGCATATACTATATCTAATCCGATATTCTTTGATCCTTGCGGAACCATAATATTTCTTGTATGGCATGCTTGACAATTCCCTCTACGAATATCCATGAACAAGTTTTTCCCAAGGTTTTCTTGGGGTGTAAAATTGGCAAAAGGTGTACTTTCCGGGGGGCCATTAGACGAATTAACACCTTGCCTAAATTTTGACCCAAACGTATTAATGCTTCTCACAAATTGAGATAGGGCTTTAGAAATACGATCCGTAGTTACGATTCTTGACCCAAATGCAGCTTGGAATAATGGTGGATAGAACGGCTTTGCAGAAACGCGACTGATGAGCGTATCAAGACTTAAGCCCATTTCAACGGAGCTCTTAATAGGCTCTAAGACCTGAATTTCTAATGTTGCAGCCCTGTTGTCCCAAAAAAATGCGCTGTCTTTTTGAAATCGTGCGTGCACTAAACCCATTGAATTCCTAGCAGTCAATTGTCCATCAAAACCCACACTAAATCGAGCAGTATCGGTAAAAGAGAATTGTTGAATATGGCAAGAGGAACAAGATATTTTATGGTTTTTAGATAAGTCTGGATCGTAAAATAGAACACGACCCAGTGTAGCACCGGCATCAGTTGTTGGGTTGCTGGAAGGCATATTATCCATTTCATTGATATTATTGAGTATATCTACGGGCAATGGGATATTAGAGTAGTTAAATAAACTAGCGGGTAATTCAACACATGTTGGATCAATCGATCTTACAATTAAAGATGAGAGTGCAATAAAAAAACAAATTCCTGCCAGAATAATTTTTTGCATAAATTCTTTTCTAATTATTTTAAGTATAAACCTGGAATAAATAATTGCCCGTAGCCAAAAGGTACCTTTATTGACCTACCCTTTAAAAGGTAATCATCGGCGCCACCTACCCGGTATCCATATATAGCCCTTGTGCGTATTATTCCAATATCCTGGAATCCATTTTGCCCCGAATCTTTTATTTCTCACCCAACGCCCAGGTATATAGATATATTTTTTTTCATGCCACTTCCACTCTGGCCCAATCCAAATTGCTCCTCTAAATGTCGGCAATACACTTTCAGATCTCACTGGGAAGTCCAGGCGGACTTTTATATATTGAGCCTTAGAAATGAAAAATGTGAAAAGAAAAACTATTGAAAAGACTATGTTTTTAGGCATACAGCAAGTTTGTGTAATAGATGCCAAAAAAATCAAAAAGTTTAATCTATTTTCACTTTTGTAGAATCCCAACCGAAAGACTTGTTTAGAACTCATAAATAATAACTAGATCAATTAAAATCTCGTTCGAACTCAGTTTAACAAAGGGCATGATTAATAGTCCTGCATCAAGTGGGGGATTTTTTGTGATTTTGTCTATCTTTTGTATAGATTAAACGATTCTAGCTAGTAAGAGTCAAACCTAAAATTCAAGAATGAAATTTCAAGCTGCTGTATTTAAAAGCTTTTATATACTTCTTTTGTTCGGAATGTGCTTTTTTTCATTACCGTCACAAGCCCATGATGGGGGCCACTCCCAAAGAGCAACAAATGACAAGTTGAACAGATGGGTATTAAAATCCGGAGAGATCGTTTATGGAAATTTTTCTTCCCTCAATAATTCAACCTTAAATTTAGAGGGATATGAGGGCCAACTGATCAAGTTACCCTTCGATCAACTCTCTTCGAGTAGTAAAAAAATTGCGGAGCGACATCAAAAAAGAATTCTTCAACTAAATGGGCAAGACTTTGCATATGAAAGAAATTCTGATGTAATACCTGATAACAATTGGATTTATAGTGGGCTTGTAGTTTCCATATTACTCCTTTTAATTGGTTTCTTTCTAAAAATTGGCGTGGACACAAAATGGATAACTATTTTTTCGAAATATGCAGGGGCATTTGGCTTGTGCCTGTTTATCTTACTTGCCTGTAAAAAAAATTCATCAAGCATAGGAGGAGTAAACGTAATTATTCCTAGAACACGTTTAACTTTTCTAGATTCTGCTTTTGCTCCATACCAACCTGCAATCGGCACTTCATCCGATAACACCTATTATTATGTTACGTCAAATGGATTGCCCTCACATAATATGATGATTGGTATCACTAGTTGGCAGCAACAAGTGCCTATCCCGCAACCATACACTGGCAGCAATCACTGGTCGATTCCTTTTCAGCCCATCTGGGCAGATGTTCCATTGAGCACTCGTACTAATTTTATGAAAGGAGCTGTTGCTAT
>CAYFLE010000151.1:0-3870 GCA_964343645.1 uncultured Chitinophaga sp.
CTTCCAATAATTGAAAATTTAACACGTGCGTGTAGTAATGAATTGCTTCATCATAGTCATTGACTACCAGGCTAATTTGTGCTAATTGTTGCATAATGATTACCAATTATAATTTGACTACTTTTATAAACCACCAGATAATCATGAAAATATGAAAAAATCATTCTTACTCACAATTGTATTACTGGCTTCCATTTGTTGGATCAGTTGGAATAAAAAAACGTATACAGGCAATAGAATTGCAAAAGAAGAGGTGGTGAGTTGTTATAATATGGAAACCTTAAATGCCTATCAAGTTGAAGCGTCGACTATAGGTTTTGCCACACTTCATAATTCACCGAAAACAATTCATGATTTTCAACAAGCAGGCAAAATGATTCATTTCCCTACTCTAGAAGGCAATGAAGCCAGCGCCTATTTTATTCCAGCCAAGAAAAAAACAAAGAATTGGCTGATTGTTATTCAGGAATGGTGGGGACTCAATGATAATATTAAAAATGAAGCAGATAAATATTTTAAAGACTTAGGAAATATGAATGTCATAGCTGTGGATATGTACGATGGCAAAATTGCTACCACATCAGATAGCGCTATGAAACTTATGCGGGGAGCAGACATGAAAAGAATGGTTTCAATTATTCAAGGTGCAATTACATATGCAGGAAATGATGCCAATATTTATAGTGTTGGCTGGTGTTTTGGAGGTATGTGGAGTTTACAAACGGCTATTCTTGCTGGTGAAAAGGCAAAGGGCTCCGTTATGTTTTATGGCAGACCTGAAACGAATTTGGAGAAATTAAAAACACTGAACTGTGATATCATTGGATTTTTTGGGAACAAAGACCAGTCGCCTTCCCCCGCTGCAGTAACCGAATTTGAAAATAACATGAGAAATGTCAACAAAAAGCTTGAAACATATAAATACGAAGCTGGCCATGGATTTGCAAATCCAAGTAATCCAAGTTTTAATGCTGAAGCGGCGGCTGATGCTTACACAAGGGCAATTGCATTTTTAAAACAGCATAGTTAATAGTAAAAGCTAATATAATAGGTGACGATACTAGGAATAGACAAACTTTTAGTTTTAAATCCAGCATGGAAAACAAAACGCATTGGCTTAGTCACCAACCAGGCTGCGGTAACATCTTCCGCGATTCCTACAAGAACAGCACTGCTTGATGCTGGATTTAACATCATTCTGTTATTTTCACCTGAACACGGTATAACCACTACTGGCGAAGATGGTGCAGCAATGAGAAACGGAATGGATGAACTAACAAATCTTCCCATCATTAGCTTATACGGGGATTATTTTATGCCATCAATGAATGATCTTGAGCTAATTGATTTTTTGCTTTTTGACATTCCAGATGCCGGTGTGAGATTTTATACTTACTTATGGACAATGACCTATTGCTTAGAGGTATGCGGAAAAGTAAATAAGCCTTTTGTTTTGCTAGACCGCCCAAATCCTATTTCAGGACAGATGCTTCAAGTGGAAGGTCCTCAATTAACGGAATCAACTTGCAGCTCTTTTATTGGCAGGTGGAATATCCCTATTAGACATAGCTGCACATTTGGGGAATTGGCTTCTTTTTTCAATAGCACAAAAAATTTAAACTGCCCCCTAAAAGTAATCACATGTCAACATTGGACCCGTGATCAATATCATAGTGACACAGGACTTTATTTTACACCCACTTCGCCTGCTATTCATGATGAAGAAACATTGATTTTATATCCTGGCACATGTTTTCTAGAAGCAACTAACTTATACGAGGGAAGGGGCAGTAAAGACGCTTTTAAAGTTGTTGGAGCACCTTGGCTTAAAGCAGATACGCTGATAAACGCATTACAAGCATACAATTCGAATGAAATTAATTATTCAACCACTCAAATAGTATCAGCATCGAAAAGGTTTAAAAATGAACGATGCAATACAGTAAAATTTGAGATAATCGATAGCAGGAGTTTTAAACCGGTTCGTTTTGGGTTAATTCTACTAAAATGTCTCAAAGAAATACATGCTGAATTTAAATGGGACCTATACCCAACATCTGCTAATCCTTCTGGTGAACAGCATCTTGATAAATTGCTTGGAATTTATCAAGCAACTGATCTTTTTGACATCCCCTGGGATCAGTTTTTAAAAAGAATAGAATTAGAGACTAATATTTCAAACAGTTGGTCTCAAAAAATAAAACCATTTCTCATATACTCATAGCATAAAAAAAGAAATGAGGCCTTTCAGCCTCATTTCTAAATTTTCCTTCCTGATCTAACCATTAAAAGGCAGGATCAGGTGGTGTATTGGGATTATTATCCCTTTCCCTAAATGGATAAGGCATCAAATTTCTTTTTCTTTCAGCAACCGCTCTTCCAAAACGACGCTGATCCTCTAATCTCATACCGCTCATATATAATTCGATACAACGATGACGGTAAATTTGCTCTAAAAGCTGGCTCTGTGTAAGACCAGATGCTACAGCTGGCTGATTAGCCCCTACTCCAAATGGATCGGACGCAGCCGTTTTGGTTACCACTTTATTTAATTCAACTAATGCATTTGCCAAATCATTGGTACGGGCAAGTGCCTCAGCCTTAATCAATGTTATTTCACCAGGTAAGTAAACGGGTATTGCTGTGGTAGTTGCTGCTCCAAATCCTGCAATTCTGAATCGAGGCTGAACAGTAGCATTAATACTCATGTAAAATAAAATTCTACCATCATTAGTGGCTGCTGCAATAGATACAGGCAACCCCATTGTTGAATCTAACGGCTGATAAACGTTGTTCGTAGAAGTAGCTGTTTCAAATATTGGATTTAAACTAAGCGCATCATAATTAAATGTGCTTTTCTTAGTTAGGTCTACGGCGTTTGCCGCACTCAAAGCAAGGGAATTATTTCCCGCAAATATTGCAGCTCTGGCTTTCAATGCATTTAGCGTATTAACAATATCAATACCAGCAGGGACATTTGAAATGAATGTGGCACTGATTGCATTGGCTGAAATAGCTGATAGCGCTTCATCAATAGCAGTAATAGAACGAGTATACCCTGTCAAACGGTCAGAGAAGTTTACGTTTGTTCCAATTTCATTAGGAACTTTTTCCCAAAACATAGCTAAACTTTGCAGCGAAAGTGCTTTAAAAATAGTGGCATAAGCAATCAATCCACTTGCATAGTTTTTATCTCCTAACACCTTTGCCCCTGCAATTACTTTATCAGCATCGTAGATAATTTTATTGGCATTTGCCCAGATATTAGCAAGGATTGTATTGGTTCCGTCCACAGCCGAACCACCTGTGCTTAATTGATACTCAGGTAAATTTCCCGCATTCATTAAGCGGAGTTCATTGGTCGTAAAACCGTTTGCAGTGACAATATTATACAATGAGCCTGCACGACCTAAGCTGTATAAACGTTGTAAGCTCACAGTAACTCCGGTTAATCCTCGAGAGGAGGAGAAAACTTGGTCCTCTGTTGCTGCGTTAGGATTATCATAGTTTTTTTGACATCCGGCTAATAGCAACATTCCAGCGGCTAAGGCGAGGAATAATCGTTGATTATATATTTTTTTCATAGTAGTATTTTTTAAAGTTTAGCTTGAATACCGAAAGCGAATGTGCGAGGAATGGGAATGGAGCCAAAGTCTATACCACGAAGGATGGTACTTTGTCCTCCTGCATTGACTTCCGGATCATACCCTTTATAATTATCCCAGCTGATTAGATTTCTACCGCTTAAACTTATAGACAGGTCATTAAACCACTTGACCTTTCCTACACGATAAATCAATGATAATTCACGTAGTTTAACAAAAGAACCATCATCAACACGCCATTCTTCAATTCCATATACGCCACTTA
>CAYFLE010000152.1:0-211 GCA_964343645.1 uncultured Chitinophaga sp.
CTTCAGTAGTAATAGAATCTTTAGCAATACTTAAATATTTTCGTGGATCTACTACTTGATTATTATCTATTAAAAACCTTCTTATTTGTTCAGTAAAACTTTTATTTAGTAGAGTTGAAATATTAATTTTACTAATTCCTGCTTCAGATGCTTTGACTAAATCAGAATCACTTACCCCCGAAGATCCATGAAGAACCAATGGAATTTTTAC
>CAYFLE010000152.1:306-674 GCA_964343645.1 uncultured Chitinophaga sp.
ATCTAATGTTGCATCTCGCGTATTCATGGCATGGGAACTTCCCACTGCAACTGCAACTAAATCAGCTTCTACTTCATTGACGAAATTTCGAGCAACTTCTGGATCTGTTCTAGCTCCGATTGCATGATTCCCGTCTTTGCCACCTATCTCACCAATTTCAACTTCCAGCGTAGCTCCATATTGATGGCACAAATTAGCCATTTTTTTACTTTTTGATACATTTTCGCTAAAGGGTAATTTGGATCCATCAAACATAATAGAATCAAAGCCGATATCTAAAGCTTCTTGAATAATAGCGAAATCTTCACAATGATCAAGATGGACAGATATCGGAACTGATGATTTATGCGCTGCGGCAATGGCAGCAC
>CAYFLE010000152.1:684-3791 GCA_964343645.1 uncultured Chitinophaga sp.
ATTCTAGAGTTATCACATTGAAGCCAATAACGGCGGTTTTTCTTTCTTTGGCTCTGTTTACCAAATCACCAGAATTTGTTTTTGTCATTGAATATCCCGACGAACCCTACTCACTCTCTTGACTTTAGTATTAGTTGACTCTTAATGTTGATATATGGCTCAGTTTTTTGCTGATAGAGAAATAGAATCTCAGCCTGAAATCTGGGGCCAAGTTGCCAAATTTGGCCCTTCTGTTTATTCGCTCCTCCCCAAGATTGGTGAGAAAGTTGCCGTAGTTGGATGCGGGAGCTCTTGGTTTATGGCCATGTCATATGCCTCTCTCAGAGAAAATTTGGGACATGGATTAACGGATGTCTTCGTAGCATCAGAATTCAATTTCAATAGGAACTATGATCGAGTCCTAGCTATTACTCGATCTGGAACCACCACCGAAGTGCTTGATGTGCTTGAAAAAGTGGAAGTACCCTCAGTAGTTGTAACAGCAATACATGATTCACCGGCAAGCAAATTGAGTAGTGAATCAATTGTCATGGATTTTGCAGATGAAAAGTCTGTACTACAAACTAGATGGGCGACTTCAGTACTGGCTCTCTTGAGATCACATTTTGGGCTAAATATTCAATCCATTATTAAAGATGCAGAAGTTGCTTTAAAACAAGATATAAGTCAGTTAGTAGCTTCTGAACAAATTACTTTCCTAGGTAGATCATGGACTATTGGGCTAGCTCACGAAGCAGCGCTCAAGACTAGAGAATCTGCTCAATTCTGGGCAGAAGCATACCCAGCATTGGATTATCGCCACGGACCACTCTCTATTTCGCAAAAGGGAAGAACTGTATGGGTTTTTGGAGAAATTCCATCGGATTTAATCAATGATATTCGGGAAACCGAAGCTTTACTAGAAATAAGTACGCTTGATCCCTTAGCCCATTTGATTGTTGCACAACGAGTTGCGCTTGAAATTGCACGAAAACGCGGCTTAAATGCAGATAATCCTCGTGGCCTTAGCCGGTCGATAATTCTAAATAAGTAATAGATGAATAATGAATAGCATTGCGGCTTTTGATGTTGGTGGGACAAATACAAAATTTGGATTATTCGACTCAAATCTACAAATAAAAAATTCTGGTCACTTCGATACCCCTAAAAATGATCCTTATGCAGAAATCCTTATCAAAAAAATAGAAGAATATTTAAATGAATTTAGCTCTATGAGCGATGTTTCAGGGATTGGAATCAGCGTTCCAGGTCTGCTTGATGAAACTGAGGGGGTTATCAAATGGGCTGGAAACTTAGGTTGGCGAGAGCTGGCACTCAAAAGAAAACTCGCTGAAAAATTCCAACTCCCCATCGCATTTGGACACGACGTTAAATCGGCAGGTATTGCAGAACTAAAGATCAGGAGTCAAAAAAATTATGATTCTGCTCTTTATATAAGCATAGGGACTGGAATAGCTGCAGCCTTTTTCCTAGCTGAAAAAAACTCAGCTTGGCATAGCCAAGTAAGTGAAATTGGCCATATAAAAGTTTCTGATAAGTACATCTGTGTGTGCGGGCAAACGGGATGCTTAGAATCAGTTGCGTCTACTCTTGCGATTCAAAAAAATTATTCGGTAATGTCTAGAAATTCGCAATTAAATTCTGAAGAAATCGTGATACTGGCAAATCAAGGTGATAAAGAAGCCAATGCCATTTGGCAAGAGGCTTTACTTGCAATATGTAATACGTGTGAAATTCTCATCACTATATTTTCTCCAAAAATAATAATTTTTGGGGGTGGTCTATCAAATATGGGAGAAGAACTACTGGCACCCATAAATAACTTTTTAAAGTTATCGCTTTCCTTCCAAAAGTTACCCAAACTTGAGATAGCTACTTATGGTTC
The DNA here is from genome assembly GCA_964343645.1 of uncultured Chitinophaga sp. GTDB lineage: Bacteria > Bacteroidota > Bacteroidia > Chitinophagales > Chitinophagaceae > JJ008. Next base: position 2,570 of record CAYFLE010000152.1, read on the forward strand.
ATTTTCTGGTTTATATGGAAGTGCTCAATTAGCGTTAGAATATTTGAAAGAAATCTCATGATGCACCTACATGCAGATACGGCAGTAATCGAAAATAGAATCTGTAACAGAGTATGTCTAAAAACTGAAAATAAAATTATAAAAGAAATCTCATATAGCTGCTCTGAATCACCCAATTTTGATACCAAAAAGACCCTCATTCCAGGATTTGTTGATATTCATTGTCATGGTGGTGCAGGCTTTTATTTTTCAGATATCCAACTAGATAAGAGACTAACTGCTCGTAATTTTCACCTTTCTCGTGGGACGACAACAATAATTGCGTCTTTGATTTCTGATGATTATGAAGCGATGAAAAAACAAATAGCTAGGTTGGTGCCTCAGGTAAAAGATGGCACTTTTGCGGGGATACATTTAGAAGGACCATATTTGTCGCCGGTCCGTTGTGGTGCTCATAATCCAAAGTACTTGAGAGCACTTCAATTGTCCGAAATTATTGAACTTATTGAAATTGGGCAAGGAACTATAAGGATGGTGACCATAGCTCCTGAACTTAAGGGTTTTAAGGAATCAACTAATATTCTAAGAAGTTATGGCATAACTGTTGCGATTGGCCATTTTGATGCAAATATTCAAGAAATTGATGATGCTTTCTCTGATGGAGTCAATCTGGTCACACATTTTACTAATGCAATGCCCAAATTATTGAGCGGTTCGCATTCATCGGCAGATTTGATTCTAGAAAATCCCAATATTTTTCTTGAAATAATCCTAGATAACGTTCACATTCCAACTGATCAAATTGATTTAATAATTGATCAGGCAAAAGACAGGATGGTTTTGATTACTGACTCAATCTCTGCTGCAGGCTTAATAGATGGAGAATTCACCATTGGCAGTGCAAATGTGAATGTTAAAGATGGGATTGCAAGACTTAAGGAGAATGGAAGTTTGGCAGGGAGTACCCTCACAATGGATCAAGCCTTCTTAAACTTATATCGCAAAACCAAAAATTTAACCTTAGCTTGCAACGCCTCTTCTTATCTCCCCTCTAAAATTTTGCAATTAGAGGGAGTCGGTCAAATAAAAGAGGGATTTAAGGCTGATTTTGTATTATTCTCCCCTGAAACCGAAACTTTTGAGGTACTTGGATGAGCTCACTTGAAGAAAACCGAAAAGCTGCAGCGCAATTTTTTGAAGAAATTTGGAATAATAAGAATGA
>CAYFLE010000153.1:0-3749 GCA_964343645.1 uncultured Chitinophaga sp.
ATCAAGTGTTGGATTAATTTCTTTTTCTAAAAATCCTTTGTGTTGTAGTTTTATTTTTTCTGTTTCTGTAATCATTGGAGTAGTAAAAGTGAAACGAAGAATCCGGAAAAACAAAAACAAAAAACAATTCAGATTTTATTTAAGACTAATAATAAATATTATATATTTTTTTTTAAAAGTCTATTATTATTAGGGTGGTGGATTTGTGGATAGATCCACTGTTTAAACTTATTTACTACAAATTTTAGTGTTAATTAGCGGTGTATTTCTTTGGATTTATATACACGGAGGATTGGAAAATCAAGTACAACAACAATTATTAACCATGTTTTTCTGTGGTTATTAACGTTCCACACTGGTTTATTAACGATTTCGTGAATTAATCCACAAGAAAATGTGATAAAAAAAGGGTAGAAGCGGCTTAAAAAAACTAAAAAAAAGATGAGCGCCGAAACCCGCCCCCAGCCTAGTTTTTCCACAGTTTTTCCCCTATTTTTGCCATCCTTTTAAAGTTTGTTTTATGTCTATTATTCAGGATATCAGAGAGAAGTATGTAAAGCTGACTGTTGTTTTAGTGGCTTTAGCCTTATTGGGTTTTATTTTAACCGATTATTTTACTGGAAAAAGTAGAATGAGTAGTAACACAGCAACCTCTGTGGGTTCTGTAAATGGCTCTTCTATTTCTTTTGATGACTTTAATAAAAAAGTGACACAGGCGGAAGAAAACCTAAAAGCACAGGGCTATCCGCAGGGAGCGGCATTAAGCCAACAAGCATTAGAGCAAGCCTGGTCCCAAGAAGTTGGCCAACGTTTATTGGTTGATGAATTAAAAAAACTCGGAATCGAGGTTGGAAAAAAAGAGTTAAGCGATCTTCTATATGGTTCATCTGCCCCACAAGATTTACAAACACAATTTCGTGACCCTAAAACCGGTCTTTATAATCCAGTTCTTGCAAAACAAAACATTGACCAAGCATTAAAGAGTGGAACACCTGAACAAAAAGCAAGCATCTCTTCTTATATAGACGCGCTAGCGAACATGCGCATGGCGGATAAATACCTGTCTTTGTTTTCTAATAGCATCAATTTTCCTAAATGGTTTATTGAAAAGCAAAGCGCAGAGAATAGTCAATTAGCAAACATTTCTTTAGTTAGAGAATTATACACCGCTATACCAGACTCTTCAGTAAAAGTATCAGAACAAGAAATAAGCGACTATATTAATAAACACAAAAGCCAATTTAAACAACAAGAGAGCCGGGCTATTCAATATGTTGTTTTTAGCGCCGCCCCCTCCACAACCGATAGTGCCGCCGCTTATCAGGAGTTGTTAACTCAAAAAGAAAGATTTTCTACTACTTCAAATCTAGAACAATATTTAGCTGGCGAGGGCGCCCCTTTTTATAATGGATACATTAATGGAAAAGCCATCCAACAACCTGCTAAAGATTCTTTATTCCGCCTTTCTTCAGGCACTATCTATGGGCCGTATTTAGATGCAGATAAATATGTGTTGGCAAAAATGATTGGATCTGTAAAAATGCCCGACACGGTTTCTGTTCGACATATTTTAATTAGCACACAAAACAGAGACTCTGCCACCGCATACAAACTTTGCGACAGTATCAGAAACGCGATTGCCGGCGGGGCAAACTTTGATTCCTTAATGGCAAAGTACTCAGACGATTCTGGAAGTAAAAACAACGGAGGAAAATATGACAACGTCCCTTCTGGACAAATGGTTGCGCCGTTTAACGATTTCATTTTCTTAAAACCATCCGGAACAAAGGGGGTGGTTAAAACAGATTTTGGGTTCCACTATATAGAAATATTGTCTCAAAAAGGTTCGGGAACCGGATATAAAATTGCTTATTTACCCAAGGAGATTGTTGCAAGCCAAGAAACAGACAATCTCGCCTTGAACAAGGCCAACGAATTTGCCGGAGACAGCAAAGACCTTGCTTCTTTCAATGACACCTACGAGAAAAAACTAAAAACACAGGGCGTTATTAAAAACACCGCCACGGATATCACCCCTGTTTCTTATGAAGTGCGCGGGGTTGGTTCTTCCAGAAGTTTTGTCCGCTCCATTTACGAGGCGAGCAAAGGAGACGTGTTGAAGCCAGAGCGTGTTGATAATAATTATGTCGTAGCTGTTGTAACGGGTGTTAATGAAGAAGGAACCGCAACCGTTGAAACAGCACGTCTTTCGGTAGACCCAATTTTACGCAACAAGAAAAAAGCCGAGCTGTTGATTAAAAAAGTGGGCACGGTTTCAACACTAGAAGCAGCGGCAAGCGCACTGGGTGGTAAAACAATAGAAACTGCTGATAGTATTCGTGTAAGTGGATCGCTGAGTGGTTCATTTGGTTTCGAACCAAGAGTAACCGGAGCCGCGTTTAATCCTGCCAACAAAGGAAAAGTGGTTCCTGCTGTTATTGAAGGGTTGAGCGGTGTGTTTGTTGTCCGCGTTAATAACGTATTAAGCACACCGGTTATGGATGGCGATGTGGCAACACAACGGAACAACCGCTACCTTCAAGCAAAGCAAGCATACGCGAACCAATACAGCCCCAACAATCCCATTTCGATCCTTCGAAACGCAGCAACAATCAAGGATCAGAGACAGAAAAGATATTGATACTTATAATATGACTGAGTTTGTAAATAAGGTAGCTGAAAGCGGACTCATCACACTAGACCTGGAACAGTGGTATCCAAAAGGAGATACCACCACCCTTGATCTCAAAGAATACCTTTTCATGGGTATGATTGTGAAGGAAAAGGAATTTAGGGAAGCACTCAAAAAAACAGATTGGGAAAAATACCGCAACAAAATTGTGGCTATTACTTGTTCCGTTGATGCGATTATTCCCAGCTGGGCCTATATGTTAGTATCGTCTTATTTACAACCCGTTTGTGTTGCCCAGGGTGTAGGAACAGAAGAAGAGGTTAAAAAACAACTGTTTATCGCCAACATAAATAAGATTAATCCAGAAACCTATACAGACCAGCGCGTAATCATAAAAGGTTGTGGAGAGGTACCCATTGGTGATTTTGCCTACCTAGAGGCAACAAAAATATTGCGCCCCGTTGTTCGTTCGTTAATGTATGGAGAACCCTGTAGCACGGTCCCTGTTTTTAAAAAACAGTAATCATTGGTTGGCATCACGGCATGTTATTATTCTTGACTTATTCACATATTGGTTTTATAGTGTTGTTTGATCAGGGGCTAACCTATCTTACAGCAATATTTTTAATCCTTGCAAACAAGCACAGTCGCCCCCTCTTTTTTGTTAGTTGAAACTCACGCCAATGGTGAGGTTCGAAAAAACAACCACAACAACCAACTAGCTTTTTTTGCGAATCGCGATTTTTTTGCCGGGGAAACAATAGCTGTGTTTGGCGCACGCGAAACATTGTCTTCGCCCACGTATTTAACCGTGCAGGTAAGCGACACACAACATATTTTACTAGACCCCGCCCACCTACAATTTATCAACCACAGCTGCGACCCGAACTGTTTTTTTGATACAACAAATATGGAAGTGGTGGCGCTTCGCGCGATTAATGTCGGAGAAGAGATGACCTTTTTTTATCCTGCCACCGAGTGGGATATGAGTCAGACATTTACTTGTAATTGTATGTCTGCAAAATGTTTGGGCAATATTCGAGGGGGAAAGCACCTTAGTGAAGAAGAGGCCAACCGATATCGGCTAAATGAGTATATCCTGTCAAAAAGAAATACA
>CAYFLE010000154.1:0-3708 GCA_964343645.1 uncultured Chitinophaga sp.
ATATCTTTTTGTTTTTCTAACACGAGCATCGTCAACGCACCAATCATGGTAAAAGCCGCCACCATCAAAATCAACGATAACACACCATACACGATCCATTTTTCGGTGCGCATGACTTTATATAAGGTTTCATTTTGCTCAAAGCGATCTTTCACTTGCACTTGATTTCCTAGAACCGTTTGTAAGGCTGCACGAATAGAAGAGGCACTCACAAGAGCAGCAGTTTTTACTTCTACAGCCGTCACTTGGTTCGCATTCAATTGCAAGGCACGTTGCATAAAATCCAATGAGGTCAGCGCATACTGGTCATCAAAATCTTGTTGGATTATAAAAGTGGCAGCCGTTTGCGCAGTGTCAATTTGAATGGCAGACATCCAATCCACTTGGAGGCCTTGGCTCTTTTTAGGCAAATAAATGGATAGCGGCATCAAATTTCTGTCTGACAGTATATTCAACGCCGATTCTACACCTGCGCCTAGTACTAACAACGGAAAATCACGTGTACCTGTCTCAAATTTTCCACTTACTAAGTGCGCAGCAACACCGCTCACTTTGGTATAGTTGGCATCTACTCCTTTCAAATTAACGAGGACTTGATTATCGCCTACTTGCAACAATGCTTTTTCTTGCAGCACTACCGATGCCGCTTCCACCCCGGGTATTTTTTGAATCGCGGCCAATTGTTCCGAAGAAATCGTCAATACTTTACCGGTCCTAGGGGTCAAAGACCAATCAGGATAAAAAGAGGAGTACAGGGATTTAACCATGCCTTCAAATCCATTAAACACACTCAACACTAATAGCAAAGCCATTGTACCAATAGTTATTCCTACTACCGAAATCCAAGCAATCACATTGATAGCCTGTGTAGACTTTGGTGCTTTAAAATAACGCCAGGCAAATAAAAAGTGCATGGGCAATAGGTTCAGGCAGACTCGTTTGCAGCAGAAGGACCTTTTTCTTCACTAATCTTTTTAAAAATCTCTTCCATCCTAAATACTTGATCCAAGGTGTCATCCTTAAAAAATTTTAACACCGGGATACTGCGAAGCTGGTGACGAACCCGCGCTGCTAATTCTTTTTTGATTTCATGATGACGATCCTCGATTTTATGTAAGGCCGCTTCTGCATCACTAACCTTAAAAAAACTGAGATAAAACCGGGCCTCCAACAAGTCGGGAGTCACTTTTACCGAAGAAATGGAAACCATTCCCCCGCCAATCATATTCAAGCCCAAACGCTGAAAGATGGTATTCATCTCCTCGTTTAATAAGCCTGCAATTTGTTTCTGTCTTTTTCCTTCTTCCATAATTCCTCGGGATGTCCCTGTAAAAGTAGTTACTTTGTCGGGAACCTGTTCATCGATATGCGCGCTTACTATAGAATTTTTGGCTATTTAACTTATTACAAGGGTCGTATTGGATTATACGGACTCTTTGTGCTCCTGAGCATTTTGTTTTCCATTGTATCGATTGGCATGCTGATGCCATTTTTACAACTCATATTTACAGGCCAAGGTTCGGCCTCACTCACACAAAGCAGCAACCAACTCATACAATCCATCAACCAATACCTTGCTCAATCTGTACAAGAAAAAGGAAATATGCAAACGCTAGGGTTGATTTGTTTACTGATGATTATTTTCATTTTGGGAAAAAATTTGTTTCTCTACCTCGCTTACTATGTACTGAATCCCATCAAACATGAATTGGTCAACCGATTGCGCGAGGATGTATACAGCAAAGTGCTGCAATTACCCGTGGGCTATTTCACCGAACGAAAAAAAGGAGATTTGATGAGTCGAATGACTAATGATGTGAACGAAGTAGAAGTTTCACTCATTGGCGCCCTAGAAGGTTGGATTCGCGATCCGCTCACGATCCTTATTACGTTGGCGGTATTGTTTCTCATCAGTCCGCAATTGACCTTATTCATTTTATTATTGATACCCGTACTGGGATTAGTGATTGGTCGTATTTCTCGCTCCCTCAAAAAAATATCACAGGAAGTTGCTATCAAATTTGGGGAAACCTTATCCGTGTTGGATGAAACACTCAGCGGTCTACGAGTGATCAAGGCATTCGGGATTGAACCCTTGCTTACCCAAAAATTTAAAGAGAGTAATCAACGCTTATTGGAATCGCGCAACCGGATTGGCTATCGCCGGGACCTGGCTTCGCCACTTTCAGAAGTCATGGGCATCATCGTATTTACTGCCGTATTGTATTATGGTGGGCGATTGGTTTTACAAAAAGAACTGTTAGAAGCTTCTGCCTTTATTGGATTCCTTGGGATTTTTTATAACCTGATCAACCCTGCCAAAACATTATCTACTTCCTTTAGCAATATGCGAAAAGGCAGTGCGGCCATTGGTAGAATTGAAGAAATTTTACACGCACCCCTGGTAGTAGAAGATCACCCAACCGCCATTGAATTAAATGGTTTTGAACACAGTATTGAATTTAAAAACGTTTCTTTTTCCTATGGAGAAGAACCCGTTGTGCAACACATCAATTTGACCATTCCAAAAGGAAAAACAGTGGCGCTGGTTGGATCGAGTGGTGCGGGCAAATCAACCCTAGCTGATTTGCTGCCTCGTTTTCATGATGTCACCGCAGGTGAAATTTTGATTGACGGAAAAAATATCAAACACTACACGCTTGCCTCGGTTCGAAAACAAATGAGTATTGTTACGCAAGAGCCCATTTTATTTAATGATACGATTGCAGGCAATATTGCCATGGCCTCTCCTGCTGCTAGTACTGAAGCGATTGAGCAAGCCGCACGAACTGCCAATGCGCATGAATTTATTCTTCGAAAAGAAAATGGCTATCAAACTAATATTGGGGATCGCGGAACAAAACTGAGTGGTGGAGAAAGACAACGATTAACGATTGCGCGCGCATTACTAAAAAATCCACCGATTTTAATTTTAGATGAAGCCACTTCTTCCTTAGATACCGAAAGCGAACGACTAGTCCAAGAAGCCATCAATAATATGATGCAACAACGAACTAGTTTAGTAATTGCCCATCGCTTGTCTACTATTCGTCATGCCGATGAAATCATTGTGCTACAAAAAGGGTCTATTGTAGAAAGAGGACGTCACGAAGAATTAATTGCCCTCAATGGTTTTTACAAAAAATTGGTAGACCTGCAGGAGGTTCGTTAACGTTCATTGAACGCTTCACGCGCAATCACTAATTTTTGAATTTCACTCGTTCCCTCTCCAATGGTGCAGAGCTTTGCATCGCGATAAAATTTTTCAACCGGAAAATCTTTGGTGTACCCATAGCCTCCAAATATTTGAATCGCTTCGGTTGCAGCACGCACCGCCACTTCACTGGCATAATATTTAGCCATTGCTGCTTCCTTGGTCATGGGCAAATGTTGATCCTTCAAATAACAGGCTTGGTCAATTAATAATTCTGCGGCTGCAATCTCAGTAGCCATATCCGCTAGCTTGAAAGAGATGGCCTGAAAACTAGCAATGGGTTTATCAAACTGTTGTCTTTCCTGCGCATATTTTTTTGCCGCTTCATAAGCCCCTTTCGCTATGCCCAAGGAAAGGGCCGCAATAGAAATACGACCGCCATCTAAAATTTTCATAGCCTGCTTGAAGCCATCCCCCACTTCACCTAACCGATTCGCATCAGGTATTTCACAATTTTCAAAAATCAATTCGGCTGTTTCACTGGCACGCATCCC
>CAYFLE010000155.1:0-3681 GCA_964343645.1 uncultured Chitinophaga sp.
CTCATACTTCCACAGGCTCCAAAAATTTTAGGGTATTTGATGCCTAGATACAATCCACCGTGTCCGCCCATGCTAAGCCCGGTGATGGCTCTAGCGCTGCGAGAGGGTAAGGAGGGGTAATGACTGTCAATATATGCAGGGACCTCCTTTGCAATATAGGTTTCCCAGCGTAGGGAGTCATTGATAGGACTATCCAAATACCAACTGTTTTTTCCTTCGGGACACACAATTATCATTTGATAATGATCCGCTTCTTGCATCAACTCTGGCATGCGAATAATCCAGTTGGAGTACCATCCACCATAGCCATGTAATAAGTAGGTAACTGGAAATCCTTTATTCAAATTAGTGGCGTTAGTCGGGATCACCACCACGCATTTGAAGGATTGCTTCATGGCTTTGCTTTCCACCCAAACCGTATCTACTGTAGCGGCTTGAGCAGAAAGCAATAGGCCAATAAAAGCAATAAAGAGCAGTCCTTTTTTCATGAACTAGAAACCTTTTTTAGCTTCTTGTGCACGTTGCATCGGATTGCCGCTTTGTCCGCCAGCACCTCTGCGAGGTCCCTGTCCTTGTTTAAACAATGTAAAACGAGAAGGAGCGTCTAATTTATTCCAGCTGTTATTTTTTTCATCAATATCAGCTGTTTCACGTAGCGGATCTAATTTGATCGAAGCCACCTCTTTGTTTTTGATAAACGCTTTGGTGATTTTCTTTTCATTTAATCGCCATACTTGCGCAGGAATTCGCTCAACTTCTTTACTGCCATCTTTGTAGGTCCACTCGATGATAATGGGCATTACTAGACCCCCTTTATTCGAAAAAGTAAGCTCATATTGGTGAAGATTACTGAAGTTGGCTTTTTCTTCATTCGTTAATTTTTCACTGACACCTCCGCCAAAACTTACCTCAACCTGTGTGGTATCATAGGGCTCCAGGCCACGTGCATAGCGCCAGTAAAAATCTCGTAACGTAGTATCCGCATCTGTTGCAAAAGTGATGCGAGTGTCAGCACGATTTCTGATTTTAGAAATATCGTCAAATGCATTCACTTGAGGTTTGTCCACCCCTCGACGGATGGAACCTGCTCTTCCTCCGCCAGTAGAACTCGCAGCAGTATCCACTACTGCGTATTTTACTGTATCCAATGAAATATCGCAAGCATCTGTGCCATAAAACCATCCTCTCCAAAACCAATCGAGGTCTTCGCCACTGGCATCTTCTAATGTTCTAAAAAGATCTGCTGGTTCCGGATGCTTAAAGGCCCATCTTCTTGCATATTCTTTAAATGCATAATCAAACAGTTCGCGACCCATGATGGTTTCCCGCAAAATGTTCATTCCTGTACCAGGTTTTGCATAGGCATTGGGACCGAATTGTATGATATTATGACTGTTACTCATAATTGGTTCCAGTTGATCCTTAGGCAACTTCATGTAATCGGTAATATAGGCAGCAGGACCACGACGAGTAGGAAATTTATTATCCCATAACTCTTCCGTTAAATATTCTACAAAGGTGTTGAGTCCTTCGTCCATCCAACTCCACTGGCGCTCATCGCTATTGATGATCATAGGGAAGAAGTTATGTCCTACTTCGTGTATAATTACCCCAAGCATTCCGTTTTTAGTGCTCTCACTATAGGTGCCGTCCTTTTCTGTTCTTCCATAGTTGAAACAGATCATTGGATATTCCATTCCATTGGCTGCTTCAATACTTTGCGCAACTGGATAAGGATAAGGGATAGTGAATTTGGAGTAAGACTTGATGGTGTGTGCAACTACTTTAGTAGAATAGGGACGATACAAACCGTACGCTTCTTTTGGATAGCCACTCATACACATTACTTTTTTCCCTTCTACGATTGCAGGCATAGCATCCCAAACTAACTTACGAGACGATGCCCAAGCAAAGTCACGTACATTATCGGCTTTGAAAATCCACGTTTTCTTTTGTGTTGATTTTTGTTTTTCGGCTGCTTTTGCTTCTGCCAAGGTTACCACTTCAACAGGTTCTTTTGCTACTTGTGCTTGCTTCCAGCGTGCTAATTGTGCAGCACTTAATATCAATGGGTAGTTCTGACATTCCCCTGTTCCAAGTATCACGTGATCAGCAGGAACTGTCATTTGTACTTTAAAATTTCCAAAGGTTAACGCAAACTCACCACGTCCCGTAAATTGTTGGTTTTGCCATCCTCTAAAATCACTGTATACGCAAAGACGAGGATACCACTGTGCCATTGTGAATAGATAGTTGCCGTCTTCAGGGAAAAATTCATAACCACCACGACCTCCAATGGTCATTCGGTCTGTGATTTTATAATTCCAGTCTACTTTAAATGCAAAACGTTGACCTGGCTTTAAGGGTGTAGGGAGTTCTACTCGCATCATGGTTTTATTCACGGTATAGCGAAGCGGTTTTCCTAACACATCCGAAAGCTTCGTGATATTAAATCCAAGCCCATTGTCTCCCTTTTTCTCTTCCAACTGCTTTAATTGTTGCACACTCACTTGTCTGCTGATTGCAGAAGCATCCTGATAGTTGGCATTATTCACAGAGCTGTGCTCGTTTTCGTCCAATTGAAGCCATAGATAGGTTAATACATCTGGAGAGTTATTAAAGTAGGTGATGGTTTCACTTCCTTTCAGTTGCAAGTTTTTTTCGTCTAGTTCGCATGCAATATCATAGTCGCAGCGTTGTTGCCAATACTTAGGTCCGGGGGCGCCACTCGCTGTACGGTACTCATTTGGAGTTGGCAATATCGTAGCCAACTGCTCAAACTTGTTTCCGTGGTTACTTCCCGGATTGTTTTGAATGTTTTGTGCCATTCCTGATATACTCAGCAAAAGCAGCAATGAAACAAGAATCCAATTTTTCATATTGTTGTTTTTAAAATTGAAGTGGAAATCGATTTATTGAAATTGCTGTAGCAATTCCCAACGCTAAAGAGGACTGTAAAAAGGTCCAGCCTTTTGCAGTAATTTTTGTTTTAGAAAGGATAAGCTGGTTTAGGCTTAATAAAATAATCACTACTACCAGCTGTCCAGCTTCTAGCCCGAAATTAAATCCCAGCAATCCCCAGCCTAATGATTGGTCTTGTGCCAGCATGAAACGAATACTATTGGCAAAGCCCATTCCGTGGATGAAGCCAAAAAAAAGCGCAAGCCAGTAGGTTATTATTCGGCCATGTTGGCTTTTTGATTTCGGTAAAAGATTCATGAAAGCGGTGATCATGATTGTCACGGGTATGAAAAATTCAACCCAGTCGTTATTGAGTCGGATTAAATCTAGTACAGCAAGCACTAATGTAACTGAATGTCCAATGGTAAAAGCAGTTACTAGGATGAGGACTTTTTTCCAGTCGGTCCATACATATAGGGCGGCTAAGGCCATAATAAACAATAAATGATCCATTGCCTTAAGGCTGGTAATATGCTCCCAGCCAATCGGGAAATAGAATGAAAATGCATTCATGGGTTCGGTTGCATTATTGTTTTAACTTGCCGGAAAACGGGGATTGAATATAAACCACAGTTTTGTGACTGTAAAATAAATTATGCAAACGGTATTTCTATTGGCTGGCTGGTATTTAAGTGGCTTTTTGACTGTTTTGGTGCCGCCAAGCAAGCACCCCCTGCATGTGAGTGTAGTGGAGGTAAATCACAATAAAGCGGAGCGGAC
>CAYFLE010000156.1:0-3591 GCA_964343645.1 uncultured Chitinophaga sp.
GTGATTGGCAAGAAGCAGTCATTCGAGATCTTTCTGCCAATCGTAACATCGATGACACCATCAAGTGGATTAAGTTCAGTGGAATTTCTTGGTTAGGAGATGAAGGATTTTATTATAGTCGGTATCCAGTACCCGACGCTGCCTCCAAATTATCGAAGCAAAACCGTTATCACAAGGTTTACTTTCATCAGATTGGTACAAAGCAATCAGATGATCGCTTAATTTATGAAGACAATGAACATCCATTACGTAATGTGGGAGCCAGTGTAACAGATGATGGGCGATTTTTGATCATCTCTCAGACAGAAGGTACTAGTGGTAATGAACTTTGGATAAAAGAGTTAGCGACCCAGCAAGCTACATTTTCAAAATTGATAGATGGGTTTTCTACGGATCCGGATGTTATTGACAATAGGGGAGGTCAATTATTGATCAAAACAAATCAGGATGCTCCAAATTTTAAAATCGTTTTGGTGGATCCTAAAAATCCCGCAAAAGAAAATTGGAAAGCAGTTATTGGAGAAAAAAGTGATGTTCTACAGAGTGTTGGAACTGGTGGCGGCTATTTATTCTGCTCTTATCTTAAAGATGCTTCTACGCGAGTATATCAATATACCTATGAAGGAAAGTTAGTGCGGGAAATTAAGCTGCCAGGTATTGGATCGGCATCTGGATTTGATGGCAAGGCCACCGATAAATCTCTTTTTTACACATTCACTTCCTATACCTATCCTCCCACCATCTATAGTTATGACATTGCAACGGGTCAATCAACTTTATTTAGAAAGACGGAAACTTCTTTTAAAAGTGAGGACTATGAAACCCGTCAAGTATTTTTTACTAGTAAGGACGGGACTAAGGTTCCACTTTTTATTACGGGTAAAAAAGGCTTTCAGTTAAATGGGAATAATCCAGTATTGCTTTACGGCTATGGTGGTTTTAATATTGCACAAACACCAGGTTTTAGTATTTCAAATGCCTATTGGATGGAACAAGGCGGTTTGTATGTGGTGGTGAATCTGCGGGGTGGTAGTGAGTATGGAGAAGCTTGGCATAAGGCGGGTATGTTAGATAAAAAACAAAATGTATTTGATGATTTCATTGGGGCAGCTGAATTTTTGATTAAAAATAAATACACGCGAAAAGAATTGTTGGCTATTCGAGGAGGCTCTAATGGTGGTTTATTGGTAGGCGCGTGTATGACCCAACGTCCTGATTTATTTCAAGTAGCACTCCCTGCAGTGGGAGTAATGGATATGTTACGATATCATTTATTTACCATTGGTTGGGCTTGGGCCGTTGAATATGGCAGAAGTGATAACGCGGATCAATTTACGTATCTACTGAAATATTCTCCTTTACATAATTTCAAAGACGGTACTCACTATCCGGCAACATTGGTTACTACTGCCGATCATGATGATCGCGTAGTACCTGCACACTCCTTTAAATTCACTGCCCGAATGCAGGAAGCGCATCAAGGCACAGCCCCTGTCATTATTCGCATTGAAACAAAAGCAGGTCACGGAGCAGGAAAGCCTACGACTAAACAAATTGAGGAAGCTGCCGATATATGGAGCTTTGTATTATTTAATATGGGACTACAACCAACTACAAAATAAAATTGTATGAGAAAATTAAGTTTGCTGATCCTAGCTATTTTGGGCTTGCAGTTTGTCAACGCCCAATGGAATCCTAATACGGCAGTCAATTTGCAGGTTTCTTCTTTACCTATGGCAGATATGCAATCGTTAACTACTTCAACAGGAAGAACCTGGATTGCTTACTATCATCAAAATGGAGGCAACTACGATATGCGTGCGCAACTCCTAGATGTTGATGGCACTAAATTATTAGGACCTGATGGTATGCTGATTGACAACAAGCCTTCTGGAACAGCCACTTTTGTATTTAATATTTGCAAGGATGCTAGTGATAATTTGATTGTAGCCTATCAAGATCAGCGTACCGGTACGATGAATACGGTGGTTTATAAAGTTTCTCAAGCTGGTTCACATGTGTGGTCAAGTAATGGAGTAGTATTGGGTGCAGGATTAGCGCCGTATCCTGCCGTACTAAGTAATGGTGAGACCGTTGTTGCTTGGAATGAGTCAACAACCAACTCTTTGCAAATTCAAAAAATTACTGCAGCTGGATCACTTGCATGGACTACTCCTGTTAGTGTTTTAGTAGGTACCTCAACCACTACCAGAGGGCAGTTAGTGCCAAATTTGAATGGAGCCTTCACAATGGTCTTTCAAAAAAGAGGATTTGGGATTGCCACTACTTTATATGCACAGCGATTTACGAGTGCTGGAACAGCAGTATGGGCCTCTTCCATGCAACTTTCAACCGAAACTACCTCTGGTGCACGGTACTACTCTGTCATTGGCGACGCTGATACAACCTATTGTGGATACTATAGTTCTGTAGGAAGTCGATTTAATTCTTGGTTACATCGTATCAATCCTGATGGCACACTTCCGTATGGAGGAAATGGTTCTAATTTTAGTACAGCTACAGCAACCAACGATCCCTATCAGCAAAGCACCAACATTGCACTTGATCCAAGCTCTGATTTTGTATGGTCTGTGTGTTCGTTTAGTAATACTAACCAAAATCAATATGGAATTTATGTTCAGAAGTTTTTAAAAGCAACCGGTGCTCGTCAATTATCAAACACAGCGCTCAACGTTTATCCAATCAGTGCGAGTTTTGAAACACAGGTTGGAGATCTTTCATTGGTGAATGATGGTCCATTTTTTATGAGTGCAGATGCTAACTATAAATTATATGTAACCCGATTAGATGCCAGTGGAGCATTTGTTTGGAGTGGAAATCGTATTGAAATAAGTTCAACCACTGCTGGGCCCGGTAGTCCAAAAGGCCGCTATGGATTTTCTGGGTTGAGAAATAATCAAGCAGTGGGTGTTTGGGCCGAAACAAGAAGTGGCGTGCAAAATGCATATGCGCAAAATATTTTACCTGGCGGTCTTACTCCCACTCCAATTGTGATCACGACACAGCCTACTGCGCAAACTGTATGTGAAGGATCGGGTGCTAGTTTTTCTGTGACAGCAACGGGTACAGGAATCACATACCAATGGGAGCAAAGTACAAATGGCTGTACAGGTCCTTGGACAGCCATCAGTGGTGCAACTAGTGCTACTTATACTATCAGTTCCACTACGAGTAGTTTAAATAATACGGCGTATCGATGTGTGCTTTCTGCATCTGGTACAAGCAGTGTTACTTCCAATTGCGCCTTACTCACAGTTGCTCCACCTATTACGGTGACATCGCAACCTAGTTCACAAACTGTTTGTTCAGGTACTGCGGTTACTTTTGATGTGGTTGCAACTGGCGCAAGTCTTACCTATCAGTGGCAAATTAATACAGGTACTGGTTTTACGAATTTGAGTAATGGAGGAGTTTATAGTGGTGCAACTACTGCTTCACTTGGTATCAGCTCCGCTACTATTGCGCTTAATAATTATCAATATCGTTGTGTTATTTCTAACGCCGCATGTAATGTGAACTCTTCTTCCGCCACACTCACCGTGAACCCCATCACGGCAATCACGCAGCAGC
>CAYFLE010000157.1:0-3576 GCA_964343645.1 uncultured Chitinophaga sp.
CACATAAATCATTGATATTCTTCTATTTAAACATATTTATTGTTTCTCAATTCTTTTTTTGTATTTTTGAGATTGACGTTAAGTCTTACATAATAGATGAAAAAATCCTCTTTTTCTCCTCCGTTAAAGCCTATTGACACCGGCTCCTTGGTAGATAAGGTGGAAGACAGTATTGTGGAGCTGTTGCAAGAGCGAAAACTATCGGTTGGAGACATCATTCCAAAAGAAATTGAGCTGGCGCAATCACTAGGCGTAAGCAGAACGGTTGTGCGTGAAGCACTAACGCGTTTGCGGATGATGGGGCTCATTGAATCCAAGAAAAAGAAAGGATCAATTATAACTAGTCCTGACTTATTTGGCATGATGGGCAAAAGCATGAACCCACACATTCTGGACCAAGACACGTTGAAAGAAATTTTTGAAATCCGTTTAGTACTTGAAATAGGAATGGCCGATTTACTTTTTCATCGCATCACAAAAGAAGACATTGCCGAACTAAGACAAATTGTGGCGGACGAACCACCTGCTACCCAGTATCATTTATTTAACATCGATCATGAAGTTGCTTTTCACAGTAAACTCTATGAGATAACCAATAATACGACGTTAAAGAAGTTTCAAAAAATGTTGTTACCTGTATTTGATTATGTACACCATAGTGGCTTATTAAAAAAACAATTATTACTGAAGACCTTTGTGTCTCACAAAGAATTAATCGATATTCTTGAAAAGGGAAATCCGGAAGCATTCAGAAAAGGTATGCGCAATCACCTTGAAAATCACTTTGCAAGAATTTTTGATTTGTAAAAGTTGATTGCTTTATGCGAAAACTTTTTTACCACTTCAATTTATTGATTGTACTGACACTAGTTGGATCACTGGTGAGTACTGCGCAGCAAAAAAATAATCCGAATATTATTTATATCTACGCAGACGATCTTGGTTATGGAGAGTTGGGGTGTTATGGTCAACAAAAAATTTGTACCCCCAATTTGGATCAAATGGCACGCGAAGGCATGCGATTTACGCAGCACTATAGCAGTGCTCCCGTTTGCGCTCCCTCTCGTTGTATGTTAATGACTGGTAAAAATCCTGGTCATTCTTATATAAGAGGCAACTATGAACTAGGTGGCTATTCGGATGATACAGAAGGTGGGCAAATGCCACTTCATCCAGGTGCGTTTACTATTGCAAAAATGCTAAAAGAAAAAGGCTACCGCACCGCTATGATTGGTAAGTGGGGCATGGGAGTAGTAGGAACATCAGGGAGTCCACTTTTGCATGGCTTTGATTATTATTATGGTTACTTAGATCAAAAACAAGCGCACAATTACTACCCTACTCACCTATGGGAAAACGATAAATGGGATTCGTTGCGCAATCCAGTGATACAAGTTCATTCTTCTATCGATTCAACAACAGCCACAGATGCAGACTTTAAAAAATATATTGGAACAGATTATGCGCCTGCTAAAATGACCGAAAAGGCGTTAAGCTTTATCAATGCCAATCAAAAAAATTCATTTTTTCTTTATTTGCCTTACACCATTCCTCACCTTTCACTACAGGTTCCTGAAAAATATGTAACTCCCTACATCAATCAATTTGAAGAACACCCCTATTATGGACAAAGCGGTTATGCTCCTTGTAAATATCCAAGAGCAACCTACGCTGGGATGATTACATTTTTAGATGAACAGGTTGGAATCATATTGACTCAGTTGAAAAAATTAGGACTGGATAATAATACGCTAGTCCTTTTTTCGAGTGACAATGGTGCCACATTTTCCGCGGGTGTTGACCATGCCTTTTTTAATAGTGTAGCAGGATTGCGTGGCTTGAAAATGGATTTATATGAAGGGGGTATTCGGGTTCCATTTATTGCCAGATGGCCAGGTAAGGTCCCTGCTAATACCGTTAATGACCAAGTGACGATTCAATATGATTTACTAGCCACACTCGCAGATCTCACTCATATTCCTGTGAAAGAAACAGATGGTGTTTCATTTTTAGGTGGCTTATTAAATAAATCTAGCAAATCAGAAACACGTGATTTTTTATATTTTGAATACCCCGAAAACGGAGGACAAATTGCCGTTCGAATTGATCATTGGAAAGGAATCAGAAAAAATATAAAAAAGAATCCGGCAGCGCCTTGGGAACTATACGATCTACAAGCTGACCCCTTTGAAAAAATAAACCTGGCAGAAAAAAACCCAGCGATCTTAAGCAAAATGAACAGCATCGTAGAAACACAACACCAACATTCACATTTGGCAGAATGGGAGTTTTTACATCCGAAGAAGAAATAATCTTTAAGAGAGGGTTTTAACGCTTACTGATTTTATTCAGCGAGATCTGTCTTTGGCGGGTGCATTTAAATCGAGTAATTTCTTCACTTCTCGTGGCGCGGTGTTTTTGACTAATGCCACTATTTACTCGCTTACGCCATAGATTAAAGCTGGTTCGCTTGAGCGAACGGCGCATCAATTCTATCACCTGGCTCTCTGACAAACCAAACTGAAATTGAATAGCTTCAAAGGGAGTACGATCTTCCCAGGCCATTTCAATGATACGATCAACGTCTGATGCAGTTAAAGTAGGTTGTTCTTTGGTCACCCATTAAAAACAAACAATTTCTATTTTTGTTTTAACCCTTCGACAAACAGAAACGGCGATGAAAAAACAAATCAAAAAAGAAAACCTGCCTCAAAAAATTTGCAAAACCTGTTTGCGACCCTTCTCCTGGAGAAAAAAATGGGAGCGGGTGTGGGAGGATGTGTTATATTGTAGTGATAAATGTCGGATGAATAAAAATAAATCAACACATGAAAAATAATACGTGGTGGGTGGTCTTATTTATTCTCGCTCCTTTTGGATATGCTGCGTATTTGTATCCATCCCTGAGTGAACAAATCCCCATTCATTTTGGAGTGGATGGAAAACCAGACAACTGGGCATCCAAGAATAGCATTTTTATGCTCCCCGTTATTTTAGGCTTTGTCAATTTTTTTACTTGGTTATTGCTGACAAACATTGACAAAATTGATCCGAAGCAAGCAAAGGGGGATAATAAAGAAACAGTAAGCGGTCTTTCTCTTTTTTTATCAGCTGCCCTGTGTGGTTTGTCGTTTATCATATTATATGGCGAGGCCCACGAAAAAGTTGCAATTGATAAACTTCTCTTTGGGGCATTGGGAATTCTTTTTATGGGTCTGGGTTTTTTTATGCCAAAACTTAAACAAAACTATTTTGCTGGATACAAACTTCCTTGGACCTTGGAAAACGAAGACAACTGGAAGCAGACCCATCAACTTGCCGGCAAATGGTGGATGGTGGGTGGGGCCTTGCAACTTCTTTTTGCAATTTTGCTAAAAGGAGAAATTCTTTTTTACTTTTTTATGACCATTACTGTTTTGGTGGCATTAATTCCTGCTATATATTCGTATCTCCAATTCAAGCAAACAAAGAATTAATGCTTTACACCACTTCACTTTTATCATGGCGCTGGCGCTGCAATCGGGCAGGCCTGTGTAGTTGTGGTCGTTGGCGTTAAGCGCCGATCATACTTTTTCA
>CAYFLE010000158.1:0-3570 GCA_964343645.1 uncultured Chitinophaga sp.
GTGTGCGTTCATTGTTATTTAATTTTTTAAAATATTTGGCTAATAGTATCATGGCTGTGGTACCTGCTGCGTCATCATTCGCTGCATTATAGATACTATCATTGTTTTGGAGATTGCGTGCGCTAATTCCTAAATGATCAAAGTGTCCAGAAAAAATGACATATTCATTTGGCTTTGATTTTCCTGGTAAAACGCCTACTACATTCGATAATTGTACTTGTTCTCCCTCTTGTGTAAGATCAAACGAATAAGAAGCTCTTTTATTCGCATTGACTTTTTTTAGCATTGGGAAGGTTTGTAAAAAATTTTCTCCGTTATTCCATTTACTTAATCCAATTTTTTCAAATTCCCTAGCAATAAATGCAGCGGCCCTTTCATTCCCTGTTGTAAAGGCCCGACGACCTTCCATTTCATTAGCTGATAAAGCTGTTTCAATTCGTTTGGTTTCTTTTTGACTTATTACTTTTAAACCCTTTTGTGTATACGCCGATATGTCCAAAAGCAGTAATAAAATAAAGGAGATAATTTTTATCATATGGTAATAGTTCTTTAATGTAAGTTACTGATATTTAATAAGTTCAGTTTGTCTATCTGTTTTACACACAAGGGCGGGAAAACTTTAGAATTAATCCTAACGCTCGTTAGCTATATTCGTCTTGGATTTTTTATTAACCAAAACCAATGCTATATGAACAAGCAATTGATGTTGCCTGTAGTACTAACGGCAACGTTATTATTGCTAAATCTCTTTGCCTCCGCGCAATTTGTATTAAAAGGGAAAGTAACTGATGCTTCTGGTAATCCTGTACCAGGTGCTTCTGTTTCTATTCTTAACACAAACAATGGTGCGGCTGCTGGTGCAGACGGTAGCTATGAATTGACCTTAAATCTGAAAGCAGGAAAATATGTTGCTCAATTTTCTTCAACTGGATTTAAGACCATTGAAAAATCATTCACTGCAAGTAACGCCGCAAAAGTTGAACTCAATGTATCGCTCACTTTGGATGCATCTGGTTTAGATGAGGTGGTAGTGACGGGAACATCTTCCGGTACCACTCGTCGTCAACTTGGAAGTTATGTTGCAACCGTTAAAGCATCTGATTTAACACGCGGAGCTAGCGCCAATGTTTTAACGGCATTGCAAGGAAAAACACCTGGTGCTCAAATTGTACAAAACAATGGCGACCCAGCAGGCGGAGTTTCTGTTCGCTTGCGTGGTATTAGTTCTGTTTCTTCTTCGAGTGACCCACTTTATATCATAGATGGTGTTATTGTAAACAATGCTACTACGCGAGTAACCAATACGCAAAGTGGCTATGATGGAACAAGTTTTGTGGGTGCAATTGGACAAAATCGTGCCGTTGATATTAATCCAGCTGATATAGAAAGAATTGAAGTTTTGAACGGAGCTGCCGCTGCTGCTATCTACGGAAGTAGAGCAAATGCAGGCGTAATTCAAATTTTTACAAAACGTGGTCGTACAGGTGCTCCCCAAATTTCATTTAATACAAGTTTGGTGATGAGCTCACTTCGCAAAAAACTTGATGTGAATCAGTCTCCCACCAAATTTGGTGGACCAACCGATGGAGTTGGGGCGTTAACTCAAGATATCATAACGGCTCCTTTTGCTACTACCACCACTGCAGTTACGCGTTATGATTATCAAGATTATATTTTCACTAATGCAACCGGAACTGATAACAACCTTTCGGTTTCAGGTGGTACAGACAAAACAAAGTATTTTTTATCGGGTTCATTTTTCCAAAATCAAGGGATTGTAAAAAATACAGATTTTACACGCTTTAATTTCCGTGCAAACGTAGATCAAACGTTAAGTAAAACACTCACTGCAACATTGGGGATGAATTATATCAATAGTATGTCTAATGAAAAGCCCGATGGAAATTCATTTTATTCTCCCATGAATGGAGTAACTATCATTGGTAATTTTCATAATATTTGGGAAAGAGATGCATTAGGTAATATCAAGGCTGTAGGAGAGAGAGGAAGGGTTAACCCTGTCAGTATCATTGAAGATATCAAACAGCGCCAGCGCGTGAGTCGTATCATCAGTAATATTGCACTCAAGTACAAGCCGTTTAAGGATTTTACGCTTGATTACACAATGGGTATTGACAATTACTTCCAAAATGGAACTACTTACATTCCTCCATTTGCTTATAATACCAATACTGCGTTTTGGGGTGGGGGACTTTCTTTGGATCCTACACTAAATGGGTATGCTAGTGCGGCTTCATTCAATTTTTTTGGTATTAACCATGATTTGAATGCAACATATTTAGCAAAAATTGGTTCCAATTGGTCTTCGACTACACAAGCAGGGTTTAGCCAGCAGTATGAGCGTGGCGCTTACCAATTAGTACAAGGACGTGGATTGGCACCCTTTGTTCAAACTGTGAATGGTGCAAGTACCGTGCTTCCTGGTGCAGATGAAAGAAGCGAACTTTCTATATCTGGTTTGTTTTTACAACAGAATTTCAAATTCAAAAATCAACTTTTCTTTACTGGTGCTGTACGAATGGATGGATCCAGTGTATTTGGAGTTGATCAGCGAAATCAAAAATATCTTAAAGGAAGCGCCAGCTATATCATCAGCGAAACTGGTTTCTGGAAAAATTTAAGCTTTGCTAAGCATGTTGATCTAATGAAAATAAGAGTAGCATACGGACAAAGCGGAAATTTAACGGGTATTGGCGCCTATCAGCGATTTAATACCTACAGCACTACCTCCTTCTTAGGACGTACTTCACTGGGTTCTAGCAGCGTACGCGCTAATTCAAATGTCGCTCCTGAGCGCCAGGCAGAAATTGAGTTTGGAGCAGACATGGCATTCTTAAAAAATCGCTTGACATTATCTGTAAACGTATATGATAAAAAGGTAACAAACCTGTTGATCAACAGACAAATTGCGCCTACTACAGGTTTCAGTAGTTTACTTGATAATTTTGGTGAATTACAGAATAAAGGATTTGAAATGATTTTGGGAGTTACTCCTGTAGCCACCAACGATTTCACATGGACTGTAACGGGAATTTTTAACCATAATAGAAACAAAGCCCTTAAAATTGGTCAAGCATTAACGCTGTTAAGCACTAACCAAGGTGCACCTGTTGCAATTATTGAAGGCCAGCCAATCGGAGTGTTTTATGGGACATTCTTTGCTCGTGATGCGGCTGGTAATTTAGTGACAAATGCTGCCGGTATTCCTCAAACAGAACGCGGTACTCAAAATAGCCCACTTGTATTTACAACGGCTCGTGATGCAGCTGGATTACCCAGTGGAGCAGTACTTCGTAAAGTAATTGGAAATCCAAATCCTGATTATACTGCCACGCTAACAAATGAGTTCACGTATAAAAAATTAAGCGCACGCATTCAATTGGATGCAGTACAAGGAGTAGACGTTTTCAATGCCGACTTCCGCACTCGTCAGGGTGTTGGAAACGGAAAAGTTGCTGAACAAGAACAAACAGGAAAACTGCCAAGAGGGTATATAAGTGGCGTATATGGAATTGAAGAATGGCGTGTTGATGATGGTTCTTTTGTTAA
>CAYFLE010000159.1:0-592 GCA_964343645.1 uncultured Chitinophaga sp.
TAATAATGCCATTATCATTTCTGAGGAAGCGGATTTGGACGTCGCAATTAGAGGAGCTGTATTTGGTGCAATTGGCACAGCGGGTCAACGTTGTACCACTACCCGACGACTCATAGTCCAAGAATCCATATATGAAGCCGTCAAGCAAAAATTAATAACTGCTTATTCCCAAATAAAAATTGGTACCCCGTTGGATACTGCGTATCATATGGGGCCATTGATTGATCAACAAGCGGTAAAGCAGTATTTAGCAGCCATTCAATCCTGTGAAAAATCTGGGGGGAATTTTATTGTCAATGGAGGAGTATTAGAAGGAGCTGGTTTTGAAAGTGGCTGCTATGTAAAGCCTTGTATCGCTGAAGCTTCGCATGACCTACCGATTGTTCACACAGAAACATTTGCACCGATTCTCTACCTGATTCGTTATACAACATTACAAGAAGCTATTGCCATACAAAATGAAGTGCCACAAGGTCTCTCTTCTTCCATCATGACGTTGAACCTTCGCGAGGCAGAAGAATTTCTAAGTGCAGCAGGCAGTGATTGTGGAATTGCTAATGTGAATATTGGAACCAGTGGAGCTGAAATCGGG
>CAYFLE010000159.1:602-3520 GCA_964343645.1 uncultured Chitinophaga sp.
GTTTATATGCGGAGACAAACAAATACCATCAATTATAGCAACCACTTGCCTCTAGCACAAGGAATAAAATTTGACCTTTAAAAAATTAAGCATGAACAACAAATTAATTTCGAATTACAGTCTAGTTATCCTCTTCTCTCTTTTTGCGCAAACACTACTTGCACAATCTGCACAAAAGGACACTCCAAAAGGCTGGCATTTGCTAGACAGAACAGACAGTGGATATTGGGGTATTAGTTTAGACAAAGCTTATACATTTTTAAAATCAACTAATCGCAAAAGCAAATCGGTGGTTGTAGCCGTAATTGATTCCGGAATAGACACTACACACGAAGATCTTCAATCAATACTATGGAAAAACCCGAAAGAAATTCCAGGCAACTTAAAAGATGATGATAATAATGGTTATGTAGATGACATACATGGGTGGAATTTTATAGGAGGAAAAGATGGCAGGAACGTTGAAAAAGATTCTTATGAGGCTGCAAGAGTTTATCATCGTTTCAAAAACGAATTGGAGAATATAGACCCCACCCTGGTGAAATTTTCGGCAGAAGGATATGCCAGATATGAAATGTGGAAGCGAGCCAAAAAAGAACTAACCGATGATAGTCAAGCAGGGAATGAATTGGTACTCATGAAACGCGTATACACGAACCTGCTAAAAAGTGATAGTATATTGAAAAAAGCATTGGGAAAAGATACTTTTTTAGGAAAGGATTTAGCCAATTATATCCCCATTGAAGCAGATCAAAAACGCGCTAAAAACGCGTTATATAATTTGATGTTAAACAATGATGCACTCGAAGCTTCCAACATATCCTTTTTAGGAGAATTTGGCAGTTATATTGAAGGGCAAGAAACAAAAGCTAGAGCCGCAGAACAAGCCCCAATCCCCTATCGATCAGAAATTGTAAAAGACAATTATGATGATAAGAATGATCGATTTTACGGAAATAATAATCTGATGGTTTCCCTTTCAGCATCCATGCACGGCACGCATGTAAGTGGAATTATAGGTGCTTCGAGAAATAATGAAAAAGGAATGGATGGAATTGCCGATCAGGTTCAAATCATGATGCTTCGCGCGGTACCTGACGGGGATGAACACGATAAAGATATCGCCTTAGCCATTCGTTACGCAGTGGACAATGGTGCACAAATTATCAATATGAGTTTTGGGAAAAGCTATTCGCCAGAAAAAAAATGGATTGACGAAGCCGTTGCCTATGCAGCCTCCAAAGATGTGCTTTTAGTACACGCAGCTGGGAATGATGGAAAAAACTTAGACACTACCTATAATTTTCCTACACCAACTTTCTTGGATTCTAAAAGAGCCTCCAATTGGATTACCGTAGGTGCCAGCGGAGATCCAACTACAGGTGGATTAGCCGCTACGTTTTCTAATTATGGTAAAAATGAAGTAGACGTATTCGCACCGGGTGTAAAAATTTATTCTACAGTTCCTGGGGGCAACACCTATCAATTTTTACAAGGGACGTCTATGGCCTCCCCGGTAGTTGCAGGAGTGGCCGCATTATTATTGGAATACTTCCCCACCCTCTCTGCAAAACAACTCAAAGAAATTATTGAACGTTCCGCCATAGCAGTAAGCGATTCAATTCGCACCCCCGGAACCGGCGAGTTAACAACCTTGAATAGTATTTCCAGAACTGGTGGGATTCTAAATGCGTATGAAGCCGTTCGGTTAGCCTCTAGTTATACTGGAGAACGAAAAATTGAACTTAAAAAAGCGTCCACTCCCATTGTCCCTGTAAAAAAGACGAAAGGCTTTTAATACTGGTCACTTTTAGCCAAAATTCAGCCCTTTCTTATATTTGTACTCTAACAATACGTATGGCGAAGAAATTTGAGGATGTAGACGCAAATTTGACAGGCGAAGGCGGAACAGCTAGTGAAGTAAAAACAAGCTGGTTTAGAAGAATTAAAAAAGGGATTAATACCAAAACTTCTGAAAAAAAGGAAACGCCGGAGGGGCTTTGGAACAAATGTCCTGAGTGTGGCCTCATCACAGTTGCGCTAGAACTGGAAGAAAATTTACATGTTTGCCCAAAATGTGATCATCATTTCAGGATTGGAAGTGAGGACTATTTTCAACTTCTTTTTGACGATGGCGCCTACACTGAATTATTTAGCAACATTAGAAGTAAGGATAAGCTCGGTTTTACGGATTTGAAACCTTACCAAAAAAGACTTGAAGAGATCTGGAGTAAGTCAGATCTAACGGATTCCATGAGAGTGGCCACTGGATTGATTAATGGAAAAGGATTAGTCATTGCCTGTATGGACTTTGAATTCATTGGCGGCTCCCTGGGTAGTGTGATGGGTGAAAAATTTTCTCGTGCAGTTGATTACTGTATTGAACATAAATTGTCTTATTTGGTGATTTCAAAAAGTGGCGGGGCACGCATGATGGAAAGCGCTTTTTCGTTAATGCAATTAGCCAAAACAAGTGGAAAATTGTCACAATTAAGTGATGCTAAGCTCCCCTATATTTCCCTTCTAACTGACCCAACGTTTGGAGGTATTTCGGCTTCCTTTGGCATGCTAGGAGATGTGAATATTGCAGAACCTGGCGCCCTAATTGGATTTGCGGGTCCGCGTGTAATTAAGGAGACCATTAAAAGTGAATTCATTTTGGAGCACGGCTTTCTCGACTTTATTGTGGCACGAAAAGATTTGAAAGAAAAGCTTTCCAAGCTAATCGTTCATTTTACTGCTTGATGATATCCTTGCAAAATCGACAAGCTTCTTATTCCTATTTTATTGAGGAACGATTAATTGCCGGTATTCAATTAGTAGGTACCGAAGTAAAATCATTGCGGGAGGGAAAAGCAAGTTTTAACGATGCCTATTGTTTGATTCAAGAAAATGAGGCGTGGCTTAAATCATTACAT
>CAYFLE010000160.1:0-3497 GCA_964343645.1 uncultured Chitinophaga sp.
CTACATAAATAGCGGCATCATCATACAATACCCACACCTCTGTTTTTAGTTTGGAAGGCTTTCCGTAATCTGGGGAGTTAATGATAAAATCGGAAACAGGCTCCACTTGTTTCCAGGCACTATCTGAAATTTTCCCATCAATTTTCGGAATTACTGCCGTACGAACTGTTTGCATTTTTTTTAATAAGGCAGGGGCCTGAGATTGACTGACCGTTGGCAGTATTAAAAATACAAACAGAGCAGGTAATAATATGCGCATGAGAACGCAAAAGTCAACTAATTGCTACTAAGTGCAAAATAATTTCGATGAACGGTGATTAGAGCTTATTGCTATTGGCTTTCTTCCAAATGCGGTAGTAGCTGTAAAAAGCATCAAAAATTCTATAAAGTATTCCTTTAATTTCTTTTTATGTGTAGGATGATGCGGAAGGTGAACTTCCATTTTTTATTGATTTTTGACTAGAGAGTTGGTAAGTTTTACCGCTACTAAAATTATCAATATTGCGCATAAAATTGACACATAGGCGATGGATGGAAAGTTTTCAATTTGTCGAGTATATATCCCATAAAAAGCCCAGGCTGCGGCAAGTGATAAAAAGGGATTATTGAGTTTATGCATTACTCCTGCAACTATACTGCTGCCAATTAATAAAATGGCTAATGTTATACCTTGTTGAACGAGAATTGTTAAGTTAAGTGAGTAAGATTGTAATAAGGCGGTGGCATTTGCAATAGTAGCGATACATATCCACCCTAAATAAATGCCAAATGTTAATTTTATTACACGCAGTTTCTCGTCACTGATATTTTTATTGATGTGTACAAGGGTGAGTAACAATCCAACCATAATAAAAAGAGAAAGAAAAATATACTCCAATTGCCAGGCTACTATCCAGCCTCCATTCAATAAACAGGAAATGATAAAAAATGGAGTGTTCATTACTTTCGATTTCCATTTTTCACTGAACTGAATACTCAACGTTAGGCCAAGCAAAAGATAAATTAGACTCCAAATGGCAAATGTTTGATTAGACGGAGTAAATAGATTACTGTATTTGTCAGATAATTCACGTATTGATTTACCTCCTAGGCCACCGGTAACAGATTTAAAATTGACAAAAAGGCAAAGGATAAAAAAAAGAATATTTAATGCCGGATAGAGTTTTGTGTTTTTCATGGCATTCAACAATAATTAATTAACCAATTATTACAGACGTCATTGTCAACGATCCACCAATTACACGATCGTTGAAAAATGTTGTTTGATCAAAATTATTTCTAAGCCCTAATGTGTAGAGTAAGGGAAGATAATGCTCGGGGGTTGGAATTGAGAGTTGAGCCTCGAGCCCCATTTTATCGTAATGAATCAGCGCATCTAATTCGTTATTTGTAATAAGTGTTTTAAATTTTTCATTCATTTGGATGGCCCAATCATAGCCATAAGCTGGTTCATTCAGCTTATTCCAGGCTACCATTCTTAGATTGTGCACCATATTACCACTACCGATTATTAGCACTCCTTTTTTTCGCATTAACATAAGTTCTTTTGCTAGTTCGACATGGTATTTTGGTTCTTTTGTATAGTCTATACTTAATTGTAATACGGGGATATTCGCCAACGGGAACATATGTTTTACCACTGTCCATGCACCATGATCAAGCCCCCAATCGTGATCTAATACTACCTGTGTTTTTTGAACTAAGGTCGCTGTTTCTGCAGCCAGTGTTGGACTTCCTGGGGCTGGATACTGTACGTTGTATAGCTCCTCAGGGAAACCCCCAAAATCATGAATGGTTTTAGGAAAGTCCATGGCGGTTATACGCGTGCCATTTGTCAACCAGTGTGCGGATACTACAATTACAGCATTGGGTGTAGGAATTGACTTTGCTATTTCCGCCCATCTTTTGCTAAAGTCATTCTCTTCTATTCCATTCATAGGAGATCCATGACCTATGAAAAGAACCGGCATAACTTGATCGGTTTCTTTTAAATTTTTCGTGTAGTTGGAAAAAGAAGTATGGATCGACATGATTGACTACTAGTCGTCAACTTACGGTTTTTTCACTGCTAAATCAGTAGTAGCTACTGCAATAACTCGATTATTGACTATGATGGGAACTGCGTATGTCCGCATCCAAATTTCACCAC
Source organism: uncultured Chitinophaga sp. (assembly GCA_964343645.1). GTDB lineage: Bacteria > Bacteroidota > Bacteroidia > Chitinophagales > Chitinophagaceae > JJ008. The sequence continues at coordinate 2,150 of CAYFLE010000160.1, forward strand.
CCCCACTGTCAAAATAGGGTTCTGTCCAGTAAGGAGTTTTTAAGTCAATAGGTTTTCTGAGCCAAGTTTGTGCATCAATATTGTAGCTAGGCGTGGCCAGGTCTTTGCTGGAGAAAACTCCATTATTTCGGTACCAGTAGGGACTAGTAACTGCTCTTCCATTTGCATCTAAAAGCGTGACGGTTGCTCCAAAAAAATAATCTGGTTGCCCGGTAATATAAAGTCTGACTCTTTCTGATACTGTAGTCGCTGTAGGTGGATCGTTTTGAAGCCAGGAAGCAAAAACTTTCATAGCTGTTTCAATTGGGGGCGTAAGGTCTTCTTCCTTTTTACATCCACTTACTAATATTGCTAAAAATAAAAATGTTGCTAATCGCAGGCGCATAATGGGTAATATTTAGTTGAAAGTACAATTAATTTTTAGGTTAGTAAATTAAAAAAGCAGTAAACAAGAGTATAAAAATTTCCAAAATTTTATGAAATTCGCGGCGTCAAAAGCATGCGATATGAGAAAAAATGTGATTACAGTTGCTAAAGGAGATGGGATTGGCCCAGAGATTATGGAAGCCACACTTAAAGTGCTTTTTGCGGCCGGTGCTGAATTGGAGGTAGAGGAAATTGAAGTGGGAGAGAAAGTGTATTTATCTGGTAATACATCAGGGATATCTGCTGATGCATGGGACACTATTCGTCGCAATAAAATATTTCTAAAAGCACCTATCACTACGCCACAGGGCGGCGGTTATAAAAGTTTGAATGTTTCTACCCGAAAGTTCTTAGGACTTTACGCCAATGTGCGCCCTTGTCGTAGCCTGCATCCGTTTGTAAGCACTAAGCATCCTATCATGGATATCATGATTATCCGCGAAAATGAGGAAGACTTGTATGCAGGGATTGAGCATCAGCAAACGGATGAAGTAGTTCAATGTTTAAAGTTGATTAGTCGTCCTGGTTGTGAGAAAATAATTCGATATGCCTTTGAGTATGCACGTCAACAAAAAAGAAAAAAAGTAACCTGTTTTAGTAAGGACAATATCATGAAACAAACGGACGGGTTGTTTCACCAAGTATTTGACGAAGTAGCAAAGGAATACCCGGAAATTGAGAACGAACATTGGATTGTTGACATTGGAGCCGCTAAACTGGCTGATACACCCGAAGTGTTTGATGTAATTGTGATGCCTAATTTATACGGAGACATATTAAGTGATGTGGCTGCACAGATTACGGGTTCCGTGGGCTTAGGAGGTTCTTCAAATATTGGAGAGGAGTGTGCAATGTTCGAAGCGATTCATGGGTCTGCTCCACCATTAGCGGGAAAAAATATTGCGAATCCTTCAGGACTATT
>CAYFLE010000161.1:0-3461 GCA_964343645.1 uncultured Chitinophaga sp.
ATCTCCGTTCTCACACTATTCATTTGTAAGTATGTCCTAGTAGCAACTTGCGGACTAATATGTATCCTTCTTATAAAGCGCATGTAGTAGACGAATTATACAAAGAGGGTATTTCGGTGAGTGTCAATACCGATGCAAGGACGGTAACCCCAATTACATTGAGCGAGGAGTACGCATTAATTGCCAACAATTTTGGTTGGACGCTCGCGGATTTTTTGGCCTGTAACTTACAAGCCGTCAACTATTCTTTTGCTGAGGAAACGTTGAAAGAACAATTACGTACCCAATTAGTGCAAGCATACAACTGATTTTTGTTAATTTCCCTAACCAATGAACCTTCTGTCTCCGGCAATATCCTCATTGGCCCGGTTACGATCGTGGCGCATACAAGCTTGGCGTGATAATCCCATGAACGCTCAACGCGAAGTGTTACAGAATCTAGTTGCTTCCGCACAGTACACCGAATTTGGTCGTCGCTATAATTTTTCAAGCTTATTCAATGTTCGATCATTCAAAGAGGCTGTTCCCATTCATGACTATGATGATCTTAAACCCTACATAGAGCGGATCATGCAGGGGGAGGAGAATATCCTTTGGAATACCCCCATTAATTGGTTTGCAAAAAGCAGTGGCACTACCAGCGATCGCAGTAAGTTTATTCCGGTAAGTGAAGAGTGTTTACAAGAGGGGCACTATCGCGCTTCCAAAGATGTATTGACGCTTTACTATTGTAATCGTCCCGACTCTGCACTCTTGACGGGCAAGGGATTGATCATTGGGGGGAGTCATACCTTAAGTCCCATTAATCCAGCTGCACAAGTGGGCGACTTGAGTGCAGTGTTATTACAGAATACGCCTTTTTGGGGACATTGGTTGCGTACGCCCGAACTTAACATTGCATTGATGGATGAGTGGGAGTCGAAAATTGAAATGTTGGCACAGAGTACCATTCAGGAAAATGTAACGTCTATTTCCGGTGTTCCTACATGGACGCTAGTATTATTCAAACGAATACTAGAATTGACTGGCAAGCAGTCTATTGCTGAAGTGTGGCCATCCTTAGAATTGTATTTACATGGTGGGGTGGCGTTTGCTCCCTATAAACAACAGTTTGCTCAATTGTTAGGAAAGGATGTCACTTTCATGAATATGTATAATGCCAGCGAAGGATTTTTTGCGGCACAAGATGATCCAACACAAGAGGGTATGTTGCTTTTTACTGATCACGGCATCTTTATGGAATTTATGCCCTTGAGTGAAGTGGGTGCTTCGCAACCGCGTACCATTGGCTTGCAGGATGTAGAAATTGGACAGCAGTATGCGCCCGTCATCAGTACCAACTCGGGGCTATGGCGCTATTTGATTGGGGATACCATTGAATTTGTATCACTTCATCCTTTTCGGATCAATGTATCGGGAAGACTGAAACATTTTATCAATGCATTTGGCGAAGAATTAATTGTAGACAATACGGATAAAGCGATTGCCATGGCTTGTCAAGAAACAGGTGCCAGTGTAACTGATTATACGGCAGCTCCCATTTATTTTACTGACACGGCTAATGGTGCACATGAGTGGTTGATTGAATTTGAACATGCGCCCTCTTCTCTACAACAATTTTCATCAGTGCTCGATCATGCTTTGCAGCGTATCAATAGCGATTACGAAGCCAAGCGACACCGCAATATTGCGCTGCGTGCACCCGTCATTCATCCGGTGAAGCGAGGAATATTTGCCGACTGGTTGCGAAACAAAGGAAAATTAGGGGGACAACATAAAGTGCCTCGTTTAAGTAATGACCGACATTTTTTGGAAGAGATCTTACAGCTGAATAATCCTACTTTTGTGACGATTTAAAAATCATGTTATGAAATTGCTAGAAAATAAAGTGGCTATTATCACCGGTGCGGCACGCGGAATTGGAGAAGGGATTGCCTTGTTGTTTGCAGAGCATGGCGCACATATTGCTTTTACTTATGTAAGCGATAGCAGTGCTGAAAAAGCGGCTCAATTAGAAAGCCGTTTGCAACAAATGGGGGTGAAAGCAAAAGCATGGAAGAGTAATGCCGGTGATGCAGCGCAGTGCGAACAATTTGTAACCGAGGTTTTAAAAGAATTTGGCACCATTGATATTTGTGTGAATAATGCGGGTATTTCAAAAGATAATCTTTTGATGCGTATGACAACAGAACAATGGAATGAAGTGATTCAGGTGAACCTCAACAGTGTTTTTTATATGACCAAGCAGGTGATTCGTCCCATGATGAAGGCGCGTACGGGGTCTATTATCAATATGAGTTCGGTAATTGGTGAAATGGGGAATGCGGGTCAAAGTAGTTATGCGGCTAGTAAAGCAGGAATTATTGGGTTTACAAAATCAATTGCTAAAGAATTAGGAAGTCGAAATATTCGCTGTAATGCGATTGCACCGGGATTTGTTGAAACAGATATGACGCAATACTTACAGGAAGGAGAAGCAGCAGAAAAATATAAAGCAGGGATTCCACTTGGTCGCTTTGCTGGGGCAAAAGATATTGCAAATGCTACGTTGTTTTTAGCGAGTGATCTATCTGCCTATGTGACGGGTCAAACCTTAAGCGTTTGTGGGGGATTGAATATTTAGTCCTGGACTTTTGTTCCCTTTCTTTTCAGGTAATCGTGCCATAAAATCATGGACGCAATTGTTCGATAAGGCTTCCAGGGCTCTGCTAGTTTGATCATTTTTTCTTTGGAGACATCCGGCTTTAATTTTTTCACATGCTTTAAGCTATTCACTAAGGCTAAGTCACCTAGAGGAAATAAATCTGTTCTGCGTAGGGCATGCATTAGATAGACATCCACTGTCCAATGCCCGATTCCTTTCAACTGAATCAATGTAGCACGCACTTCCTCATCGGGTAAGGTTTCCATTTTTTTTAACTGGATCTCTTTTTTATCTACGGCAGCAGCTAATCCCTTTGCATAGACAATTTTTTGTCGTGTAAAATAACAATCGCGCAATTCTTGCTCGGTAAGGGCCAGTATTTTTTTAGGAGTGACGGTTCCCACTTTTGCTTTTAAACGATTGAAAGCGGAGTAGGCAGCGGCTAAGGATACCTGTTGTTCTAAAATGGTAAGGATCAGTGTTTGAAAACGATTGGGTCGAATCCAGGGTGTTGGATATCCATGCTCCTGAATGATTCGTTTTAAATCCTTATCTCTTTTTGCCAACTCATCACAAAAGGAATTAAAGTTCTCCGGGTTAAATTGAAGAATGCTCATTTGTTTTTAAATGCGGCAATGGCTTGTTTACTGGCTTCACTTAAAATGAGTCTCCCACTGATGGCGGCCCGCTCTAGTAAAAGCGTTTCCCAGTGTGCCGTGTCTTTCCAAAAAATTGTTTTGAGTTCTTGTAAGGCAGCCGGACTGCTGGCTAGTAAGCGAGCAATGATTCGGTTGACGCCTTCGTCCAGTCCTTGCAC
>CAYFLE010000162.1:0-3439 GCA_964343645.1 uncultured Chitinophaga sp.
CTGTATCTTCACAGTAAATCAATTGTATGAGTGGTGCTGAAATTTTAGGATATGCTGCCGGTGCTGTTACGGCAGTGACTTTTTTACCGCAGGTGCTGAAAACCTGGCGTGAAAAATCTGCCAAGGATATTTCGCTCAATATGTTTTTGATTGCGTTTGCCAATGAAATCATGTGGCTAGTGTATGGTTTTATGATAGATAATTTTGTTATCATTTTAACCAACTCCGTGATGTTATTGATGTCGGGCATCATGATCGCACTCAAAATAAAATACGGAAAATCGTGAGCCAACCGATTAATACGATTGTATGGGATTTGGGAGGTGTATTAGTTGATTGGAGTCCGCTCTATGTGTATGATGCGCATTATTTTAAAGATTCCAGTGAGCGGGATTATTTTTTCAATTGCATTTGCACGCAAGACTGGAATGAACAACAGGACGCTGGATATTCACTCCAAAAAGCAACGGAAGAAAAACTCGCCGAATTTCCTGAAGCCAAATGGGCGCAACCCATTCGTGATTTTTATGGCCGGTGGACTGAAATGCTAAAAGGTCCATTACCAGAGACGGTTTCCTTATTTAAAACACTCAAGGCCAAAGAGCAATATCGATTTTATGCATTGACCAATTGGAGTGGTGAAAATTTTCACATTGCGCTTGAGCGCTTTGATTTTTTACATTGGTTTGATGGACGACTTGTCAGTGGGGAGGAAGGTATTCGAAAACCTTTCCCCGAATTTTATCAATTACTCTTTTCGCGTTTTCAAATTGATCCTGCCCGTGCTTTATTTATTGATGACAATCTGCGTAATGTCAAAGCAGGAGAGCAGCAGGGGATGAAGGGAATACATTTTCAGTCTGCCTCACAGCTTCAGGTTTCGTTGCAAGAATTAGGAATATACTGAGGCTCTGTAAAGTATTAATTTTTTTACCGAGCAGGTGAAATAGCCAAACTAACGTTTTTGCCAGAAGAAGTAGAATAGTATCAACTATTCAAGCACGGGTCGCAGCCATTTCTCTGCTTCTTCGAGAGATAGGCCTTTCCGTTTGGCATAATCTTGTAATTGATCGCGCTCAATTTTACCAAGGCCAAAATAATGACTATCCGGATGTGCAAAATACCAACCGCAAATTGAGGCGGGGGGATTCATGGCTAAACTTTCGGTAAGTGTAATGCCGATTTCTTCGGTAGCATTCAATAATGCAAATAATTTTAATTTCTCTGTATGATCAGGACATGCGGGGTAGCCCGGTGCAGGGCGAATGCCTTTGTATTCTTCCCGAATCAATTGCTCATTGGACAGTGATTCTGTTTTTGCATAACCCCAGTATTCTTTACGCACTTGTTCATGTAAATATTCTGCAAAAGCCTCTACAAAACGATCGGCTAATACTTGTACTAGAATTTTATTGTATTCATCCTGTTCACTAGCAAAACGATCAATATGCTTTTTAGCTCCATGAATCGTTACCGCAAATGAACCCATAAAGTCGGTCCCTAATTCGGCGGGACATACAAAATCTGCTAAGGAGAAACTAGGTTGACCTACTGCTTTTTTTAATTGCTGACGCAGACATTCCAATTTTACTTCACCCTTTTCAGTTTGTAACGTAATTGTGTCTGCATTATTTGTAGTGGCGGGCCAAAATCCAATGACCCCATCTGCTTGGAACCAATTTTCTGTAACAATCTTATCAATTAGTTTTTGAGCATCATCAAATAATCGTTTTGCTTCTTGACCAAACACTTTATCCGATAACACTTCGGGATAGCGGCCGGGCATTTCCCACGCAATAAAAAAGGGTCCCCAATCAATGTAACGTGCAATCGTAGCGAGATCCACATTTTTTAATACGCGTTTACCTGTGAAAGTGGGGGTGGTGGGTTTATATTTTTTCCAATCAAAATATTCTTTAGTGACTACGGCCTCCGTATAAGGAATGAGTGATTTTTTATTCTTATTCAAAAATTGTTGTTGCAGCGACTGATACTCTTCCTGTGTTTTTTGAAGGAGGTCTTTTTTTTGCTCCTTATTCAATAAGGAACTTACCACAGTCACACTACGAGAAGCGTCTAAAACGTGTAATACGCCATGCTCATATTGGGGAGCAATTTTTACGGCCGTATGCATCCGCGAAGTAGTAGCGCCTCCAATCAGCAAAGGCTGTTTCATTCCCCTGCGTTTCATTTCATGCGCCACGTGTACCATTTCATCTAGGGATGGAGTGATCAGCCCACTAAGTCCAATGACATCTACATTTTCTTTTTGAGCCCTGTCCAAAATTTTATCCGCTGGCACCATGACACCCATATCTATAATGTCATATCCGTTACAACCCAACACCACACCCACAATATTTTTTCCAATGTCATGCACATCTCCTTTTACAGTGGCTAGCAATACTTTAGGCACATTGCCGGTTGCGGCTTTTGGGTTATTCTTTTTTTCCTCTTCAATAAAGGGAGTTAACCAAGCCACACTTTTTTTCATGACCCTCGCACTTTTCACTACTTGTGGTAAAAACATTTTACCGGCTCCAAATAAATCACCCACCACATTCATCCCGGCCATCAAGGGGCCTTCAATTACATCGAGGGGTCTTGGATATTTTAAACGTGCTTCCTCGGTATCGGTATCAATATGTTCAGTAATGCCATTAATCAAGGCATGTTTTAACCGCTCTTCTACTGGATTATTCCGCCATGCTTCATCTTTGACTTCAACTTTTCCTTTTGCTTTAACCGTTTCAGCAAAGGCAATTAATTTTTCTGTCGCCTCATTTTGCGAATTGTTGCGATTTAGAATTACGTCTTCACATAACGCGCGTAGTGTCGGTTCAATTTCATCATATACCACTAACTGTCCGGCGTTCACTATTCCCATATCCATTCCGGCCTTGATGGCATGAAAAAGAAAAACGGCATGCATGGCTTCGCGTACATGATCATTTCCTCTGAAAGAAAACGAAAGGTTACTCACGCCGCCACTCACTTTTGTCAACGGCATTTTTTGTTTGATCAGTCGCGTGGCTTCAATAAAATCAACTCCATAATTATTGTGTTCTTCCAGTCCAGTGGCAACAGCAAAAATATTTGGATCAAAAATGATGTCTTGCGGAGCAAATTGTAAACGAGTAGTGAGTAGTTGATAAGCTCTTTCAGAAATTTCCACTTTACGTGTCATGGTGTCGGCCTGTCCTTTTTCATCAAAGGCCATCACAATTACCGCCGCACCAAATCGTTGACAGATGGTGGCTTGTTGTAAAAATTTCTCTTCTCCTTCTTTAAGAGATATAGAATTCACAATACACTTACCCTGCACACATTTTAATCCTGCTTCAATGATCTCAAATTTTGAACTATCAATCATAATGGGAATCCGCGCGATGTCTGGCTCACTTTGTAGTAAATTCAAAAAGGTGGTCATGGCCTCTAC
>CAYFLE010000163.1:0-3427 GCA_964343645.1 uncultured Chitinophaga sp.
GTTTAGTAGAGAAACCTCTTCCAGAAAAAATCGTATAGGCCCACATCATTTCAAATAGGGAAAGATCACAAGAACCCAATGCAACAGAAGGGTAGGGACCAATAGGCGTAGGGATATTGAGTCGTCCCATAAACTCTGAAAATTGGCGAGCACCAACTTGCTTCATTACATAGGCTGTAGCACAGTTTTTAGAAAAAGCTAATGCAGCCGCCATGGATCCTGGGCCACCTTTACATTCTTTACTGGCAGGAACCCAACCATTTCCTTCAAAATATTGCGGCTCGTTGGGAAGTTGTGTTTCGGGTGTAAATCCTCTTTCTTCTACTGCTTGCGTGTACAATAGCGGTTTAATTGTGGAACCAACTTGACGCTTGGTTTTGATATTGACGTGATCGTATTTAAAGGTTTAAAATTAATTCCACCAACCCACGCACGAATTTCACCTGTAACTGGATCAATAGCCATAAAAGAGGCTTGTTCCATTTGACGATGATACTTGATCGAATCTATGGGGGTCATCACTGTATCAATTTCACGTTTGGCATTCCATCCAAATACTTTCATAGAAACTGGCTCCGTAAAACTGGCACGAATTTCTTTTTCGCTCCAACCATCTTCTTCCAGGTTACGCCAACGATCAGACTCTTTCATGGCTCTTTCAAGAATGGATTCTTTTCCCTGCCAAATCTTTCCGTTTTTTATTGAATTTCTATTGTTGACATTTTTTTGTAACTGTGCCATATGTTGCGCCAATGCCTCCTCTGCATATTGTTGCATCTGCACATTAATCGTAGTGTAAATCTTTAATCCATCATTATAAATACTGTACGGATCTCCCTCTGGATTGGTCATCCCTTTTAAGGCCTCTTTAATTTCTTCTTTTAAAATTTCACGGAAGTAAGGAGCGTATCCGGTATTCTCATCCATCTTTTTATAGTTCAGCTGAATGGGAGTAGCTTTTAATTGGGCGGCTTGCTCGGCCGTGATTTTATTATTGACTTCCATTTGTCCAATCACCACATTTCTTCTATCTAACGCGGCCTTTGGATTTCTCACTGGGTTATAAATACTATTTCCTTTGAGCATTCCAATCAGCAAGGCGGCTTCTTCAATGTTCAGCCGATCAGGTTCTTTTTGAAAAAAAGTTCTGCTGGCGTTTCTGATGCCGTAAATATTATTGCCAAAGGGAACTGCATTAAGATAAAGTGTGATTATCTCTTCTTTGGTAAAATTCTTTTCCAGTTTAACAGCGATAATCCACTCTTTGAGTTTTTCAATAACACGCCAGGCCTTGTTTCGACTTCCTTGTGCTAGCAGTGCTTTTGCTAATTGTTGTGTAATCGTACTGCCCCCTCCCTCTGATCCAAGCGTTACAAGTGCACGTAGTGTTGATTTGAAGTCGATTCCACTATGACTATAAAAGCGCTCATCTTCTGTGGCCACTAATGCATCAATGGCATAACGGGAAAGATCCCGATATTTTACATTACTTCTATTACCCCGCTCTGTATAATATTTCCCCATCAGCGTTCCGTCTAATGCATATACTTCGGAAGCTTGCAAAATGGAAGGGTTTTGTAATTCATACAACGAAGGCATTTTGCCAAATAATCCAACATTGGCCAGTATGATCAAAAGCAGGAATGAGAGTAGTCCCCAACCAAAAAACTTCCAAAAGGTGCGAACGGATGATTTCATACTGCTAAGTTAGGGTCTCTTGGAGTTTATGAAAGTACGGTAGTTCTTTAGGTCCTTCAGTTCTTTTAGTAGAGAAAGATTTTCTGCGGAAATGGGGAGCCATTCGTATTTACCAGGACTCATCCAGGGGACTAATTCAGTTGCTGTCTTTGGCTTAACACGATCTATGTATGCTTGCGCCTCTCTAAAATTTCCAAAAGACCCAATCGCAATAATTCTGTATTGGTTATCTATGATCAGTAGCTGGGTAACAAAGGTCCTATTGTAAAAAACCTCTCTATTATAACGCTCAATGGCGCGCATAGCTTCGGCTGCTAGTACCGGCTCAGTATTTTCAAGGGCAAAGAATACGAGGTGCGGAGCCTCTTCCGCCCATTTGTACGGGCTGCTTGATGCAGTAGAGTCAACACGTGCGGATGGGTTTGCTGTGGGAGGTGGTGGTACAACTTGAGTGGGATTGTTGGAAACACTGTCTGAAAGATTTTCAGTTTTTCGTTTGGCAATGGCCTCTAATAAAAAAGCTGCTTTTTCAAATAATGGAGAATCTGAAAATCGAATTTGTAATTCTCTTAATAATCGTATTGCGGTACTATCATTTTGACTATTCACATAGTAGGCGGCCTCAATAAATAAAAGCTGAGGAGTCCACAAGCTATCTCCAAATATTTTGTCTGCCTCTTTTTTTAATAAAAGCGCATTCTTATAATCACCTGCTGCAAACCGGTTATAAATAGTTGTATATAGACTGTCACCCGCTTGGAAATGCATAGCGGTTTTCTTTTTTCCCTTTTGATTTAACAACTGTGTGTATGGGCTAGTTGGAAATTCCTCCTGAAGTCGTTTCAAAATACTTTTTTCTGCAGGCTGATTATTTTTTGCTGCACAGCCATATAAATAAAATAAGGCTTCATCTGTTTTTTCAAATTGTGGAAACTTGTCTACTAATCGTTCGATAATTTTTGTCCCATTTGCGCAGTCTTCAATTTCTTGAATCAAAATTCTTCCACTTTCAAGGAGTGCTGCAGCGAGTGAATCGTTAGCTATTTTTTTCTTTTCCTCACTCAAGGGAAGTCCCATGTATAAAGCGTCAAACTCTACACTTTGACCAGTTTGATCTGTTTTACTGATTGAAGAATCCTTTGCGCCAATTTGAAGACTAGCAAGATTCCCTTGAATACTTGCGGCTCTTCTCCAGTTGTCTACATTAGGTCGATTTCCCCAACGTGCTACAAAGGCGGCTTGCCCTCGGCTACGGCTAGATGCATTATAAAAATACCATTCTCCCTTTTCACTTTCGTTACCAAATAGCGAAGTGGTTGCTGGGTTAGGGCTTGTTTTTACAACCGAGGAAATTTGAGGTTCATCTAGTAATCCTGCTTGTTTCCGCAGCTGTTTGACCAACTTTCGAACAAATTCTTTTCTTTCTTCCTCTGGTAATTCGGCAATCCGCATCAAACTATCTTGGCGATAGATGATGTCCATTTTGGTAACTAGTTTTTGAAGCGCCGCTTTTTTTATAGTGATACTTGCAGGATCTACAGGTAGGCTATCGAGGTTCTTGATACTGTCATAATATTGATGAGCTAATGCATAGGAACCTACCGAAAAGGATAGTTCAGCTAATTGTAGATAAGCTTTATTTCGCTGTAAACTACTATTGGCGGTTCCCTTTGTACTCGCATACAGAGACTGCGCTGCTCTTTCTTTATTTCCTTCTAGTAAATCCAAT
>CAYFLE010000164.1:0-3370 GCA_964343645.1 uncultured Chitinophaga sp.
CCAAATAGCCTGCACCTGCGTTGTCGCCCTCTACTGCTAACAATACCATTTTGCCACTCGCAGTATATCCAATTGCAGTACGAGGTCTTGACGTTGTATTGTTAATACTAATCAATTCTTGTACATCTGAAATTTGAACAGCTCCCCCTCGTACAAGCATAGGAGAACCCCCAATTCCAGCAGTGATATTCCATACAGTGCCTCCGGCTGGAAATGTCTCCGTTGGTTGAATTTGCGGCGCTGCCCCTTCCACATTTGGACTTGGAGAAGGATATTGATAAATCAAATCATTACCTGCGCCTACTGAATAAATCCACGCCGTTGAAAGTGCTCCTGCTGGAGTTATTCCAAATGCAGCACGGGTAGGATAATAGGAGACATTAGATCCATTATAGACGCGCGTGACAGCCTTTATATTTGGTGTAGCAACTACATTGTTATACTTAACTAGGCTGTAGGATTGATTACCGCCAAAATAACCCCCATTAATTGCAACATACACAAGCCCCGTTTCTGCCGCAGCAAATTGACTAGGAGTTGTTAGTGTAGAAGAAGTCACTGGCTTAAATTCAAATCGACCGGTGGAATAGTCTAGCGCCACACAAAAAGCTTTCACTGTTTTCCCATTGTAGATCGTATCAAAAGTGAAAGCCTGAATACCCGATGGAAAGTTCAAAGAAAGCGAAGCAGAATACTTCCACCCTGGCGCTAAAGTAATGATTGGGGTAACAGGCGTAGGCGTTGGAGTGGGCGTAGGCGTACTACCGCCAGACGAGCTTTTTGAACAAGCACCCCCATACAATATAACTAGTACAGGCAACAACAAAAGATAGCGTTTCATAGGATATTATTGATAAAATTTAAAATCAATTCGATTGAGTGTTTCAAAATAAAAAAATACTTCCCCGTTAAATCCATTTTTTCGATTGAGTGTAATCATCTGTTGTAATAAATCTTTGTCAGCCTGGTACCCATCGCCTAATGAAGTCAACATACCTGGAACAATCTTAGCTAGTAATGAATCGGGCACTTGTGTTTTTAATTGCGTTAGAATTTTTTCATACGCTGGCAAGTTGTATCGATACAATTGTGGAATCACTACATCTGCATAACCCTCCTTCAACCAAGTAGGCCAATCTTGTAAATATTCTTCCCTGCTCCAAGGATAAATACTAGGCGCCCAGGAAACAATACAATTTTTACGAGTGCGTTTCACTGCTTCATATAATCGTTTACCAAATTGTGAAAGCAACGTCGACTTCCATTGAATAAATAGACTATCCTTGGGTTGACTCGGAACTACTGCCCCTTGATGCGTCGCTGAAAATAATGTCTTTGTATAAGAATCATAGCCACCTTCAGCAGGCATGGCAGGCAAACGATCGTCCCCTTGCACCCCATCAACGGCATAATTTTTCACCACTTCTACTACTAATGATTGTAATAAATCTTGTGGTCCTGGATGTAACGAATTCCACCAATAAAATCCATTTTTTTGTAAGAGCTCCCCCTTGTTATTACGTCCGCACCATTCAGGAAATTTTTTCAACCAAAGTGAATTGGTGTCTTTATAGGCATACGAGAATCCAAACTCAAACCAGGCATGCACTTTCAAACCTGCTCTATGACCTTCTTCCACTATTTCTCGTAATGGATCCCTACCCTGAAAAGTAGGATGTTGTTTGACACCGATATAACGCTGCTGCACTTTGCTTGGATATAAGGTATAACCGCCGTTCCAAACCACAACAAACAACGAATTTAAGCCTGCAGACTTCGCTTGTAATACCGCTTTTTGAATATTTTCTTTAGAATGCAAAACCTCACTCGCCACATTGGTAACCCAAGCACCCCGCAGTGGCGTAACCATATTATTTTGTGCAAAAGCCCCAACGCAAGTAAAAAGAAATAAAATAACAATGAAAAATAACTGTGCGATTCGCTGCATACTCAATTATTTAGCGAATGGTAAAGTTTCTTTATACTCCATGTATCGATTATACAAATGAGGAGCTGCCCCATAAACAGATTGAGGACTCATAAAATGCGAAAACTCAAAAGTGATTGCTTTATCATAGCCCGCACGAGCAGCTGCTTCTAATTTCAATTTCAACTTTTCAAATTTGATGGGCAAAAACTTAATTGGCATATCCCGGTCAAACGATTCGGCATTAGTCCAACATTGCATCCCATATCGATCAGCCAATTTTTTATTGACAGTAAAAAAATCATCCAATTCATGATAAGAAATATGCCCATCTTGAAAGGCAACTGCATCCACAGCACCCTTTACCCCATCAAAAATTTCATTCCATTCCCTTTCATGATCAGCAATGGATACGGCATCCGCTTTAGAGAGTTGTCCAGAGGCAGCAAGCACAGCTTTTTTACCATCAATCCAGGGAGAGATGAAAGTGGATAGACCACCGCTCACTTCCTTACATTGCTTTCCTAAGGTGCTGAATGCCTCTATAGCCCCTTTTGTTTTGCGACTAATCTCCATACTTAGGTACCAGCCCTTAAACGAAGGATGATGACCATATGCTTTCCAAACTTCATCAATTACAAATCGGTTGAGATCTATCTCTGATTGCATATTGCCCGTATCCCAATAATGTCCGCTATCATACAGTCCAAAATAAAATTGCATTTGATACTTACCAGCTAACGAACAAAATAACTCTACTAAATCGATAGGCGGCTTGAAACAGCCTAGCGTTGATTGCAAATAAGCAGAAGGATAAGTGAGAAATTCGCGATAACCGGAACGAATTAGTATCACCGTATCAATCCCTGCCTTTTTCATATGCACAAAATCCCGCTCCCACTCTACAGGCCCCCAATTTTGATGAGGGATGTCGTGGCTTATTTCATCTAAAAAAGTTCCGGTGATTAGCATCATAACTAAATATAAAAACAGTTTTAATTAGGGATCAGCTTTTTTTAGGGGGACTAATGCACTCACCAAAAATGCAGGGATCGTAGATAATAAAACCCAGAGAAAAAACTTTTCGTACCCCCACGCATCACTGATAGCGCCACTGATCATAGAAGCCAAGGTATAACCAAAATAAGTAATGGCACTACCAAATGCATAATGCGCCATTTGATAGGGTCCCGGCGCAATTTGTTGCATAATGAAAAGAATGATGCCAATAAAACCAAATCCGTAGCCAAAATGTTCAACAGAAATAGCTGCTCCAATCATCCACAATGAATCGGTTTGTGTGTAGGCCAAATATGCATAGGCAGCAAAAGGAATATTAAAAAATCCACATAGCAATAACAAGGTCTTTCTATTCAATCCTTTGTTTGCAACAAAATAGCCAGCCGCCAATGAACCTACTACAAATGCAGCTGTTCCATAAAT
>CAYFLE010000165.1:0-3358 GCA_964343645.1 uncultured Chitinophaga sp.
TCATCGATGTTACGATTGGCAGAAAGATCTCGAATGACTGCTTCTTGCCAATCACTACCACTGCGGGCAATCATATAAGTCATGAATAGTGCCTTCTTTGAAAAGGATTGCCCCCCTAATGCAACTGTTCCGTCTGTAGAAAATTTATTCGGATTAATGAACACCTCAGAGGTGCCAGCCAAACCCTTTTGACGATAGAATATACTTTGATTTTGCAGCCCATCATTTTTAAAAAAATAATAAAATTCACCTTCTTTTCGAGGTGAACCAATTTTAGGATAATTCCATAGCACTGCTAAACGTTCCTTGACTTTATCTCTAAAAGGAATGGTAGAAAAATAATTATTCGTTACTTCATTTTGTGCCTGCACCCATTGATGAGTGGCTTCGCTATTATCATCTTCTAACCAACGATAGGGGTCCAATATCGTTGTGCCGTGATAGTTATCTTTTACGTCAACCTTTTGACTTAGGGGATATTTAAGTTGTGCTAAACATAATTGAGAAACCATCGCTAAAATGGCGATCATAGCAGTACGCATAACCATGAATTTTAAGATTCTAATAAGTAGGGTAAGATACAGCTTTATTGCTTATCTATTGGCTTGAATTCAGGGTAACGTCCATTACCACAGTCTGCTTCATCACAGATTAATTTCCGAAGTTTTTCGTCCTTAAAAATAGACGTATAGTGCACCCATTTGCCATTGACCTTCAAATATTCATAAACTAATCGCACCCCCTGACTATAATCAACATACCAATAAACATGCCCCGTATATAGTGGTTGTATGGGTTTTCCATTTAGCTGGTGCCAGCCGTATATTGCAACGCGATCATGCCGAGGATAAGTTTCTAATTTACCAGTAGTCACTAAGTCCTTTTGAATACCGGCAATCAACCCCCTTCTCCCCTTTCGTTGACCTTCCACTATTAAATGGTGGTGATAAAAGGTAGGTGTACTGTCACGAAATGCATAGAGGGGAACCGGGCTTAGTTTAACTTTTGCCACTTGATAAATTTGATCCACCATTTTACGAGTTGGCAAAAAACAATGTAAACTATCCGCGAGCTCTTGCGCTAAAAAAGGAGTGACATGTACTCTTGCCCAATCACCCTCATCACCAACAGCGAGATAATCAGGGGCTACATAATAAGTTAATTTGATGGTAGTGCCACTTATCGTGTCTTTCAAACTAGCTTGTATAGGAACAAAGCGATGTAGAAAACTAGGAATGTTTCCATTTAGTATCAACTCTCGGGTTAGTGAATCACGCTGTCTCCAATTAAAGCCTGCCGCCTCTTGATAGTACTGGCTTCCTTTTTCAATTGGCTGAAGAGACCATTGCATTGTCTTGGTCCCACTACAACTCCATAAAAAAATACAGAGCACAATAAAATTTAGCCGGTAAACCATTTTAGCTTGTTACTCCTGTAGTAATTGAATCAGTTTTTTATTTTGCTCTTCAATCGTCATCAATAAATGCATATACACACAAAAACGCAAGTAAAAAGACTCCGTTTTAAGAAGGGTGTATGGATCGGATAGAATTTTCCTTGCAACCGGCATACTTAAAATAAATTTTTTGTTTGCATCGGTCGTTCGATAGCTCTCCGATAGTTGAGCCGGACCGCCGATCAAACTATCCAGCATTCTATTTTTGGAAGGTTGGCTAATAGGAAAATGTTCATTATAAAATTTACGCCCGTCATCATCATATAAACTATTATTGTCAATCAATTTTTTGAACAACACTTCGTAATAATAGGAAAGTTCTTGCCGCAACTTTTTATTATCAACATAGCTCAGCATGCCAGAAGATTGCATATTCTTAAAAGTGGTATTATTCATAAAGAGCGTCACGTAGGAGGGTAATTTGTCGATACTATGAACCCCCTCCTGCACGGCAGGAATATTCAGTTTTCCATCTTGGTAGCGATACAAAAGATCTAACAAAGTGATCATCCCCTTACGCTCCTCGATATTTCCCGCTTGCAATTCCTTGATGCGGGTAGAGTCTTGACGCAAATCTTGAAGAAGCGCAACATAATTCTCCTCCATCCGATGCTCTACGATATTATGCTCCCGATAATTTTCGGCAAAAAAACCTAGTGTTACTGCCGTGAATAACATAACAAACTCAGTTAGATATTCCTTCCAGTTTTTAGGTAAATGATGCTTGTGGTGAACTTCCATCTTATTTATTTAATAATTATGTATTTTCAGTTCATAAATATAAGAACCCTTTAGCATGGAAGTACATCACAAACACCACATTCCCAAAAAATGGTCAGAGTACATTACGGAATTCATCATGCTATTTTCAGCGGTCACACTGGGCTTTTTTGCAGAAAATATGCGCGAAAGTTACATTGAGCGGCATCGAGAAAAAGAATATATGGAGAGCCTGTTGAGCGACTTGAAAAAAGATACAGCTGAATATAGCAATGCCACTCGATATATTGATCGACAAATTAAAGGCATTGACTCTACTTTGCAATTACTAATAAAAGAAGATTGGACAAAAGAGGAAATCAAAAAACTCTACCTGATTAATCTCAGAATCTTAGGTAATAGAGGATCGGAAGTAAATACCAGCACCTCGGCGCAATTAAAAAATGCAGGGGGGCTTCGCGTAATAAAATCAAATGAAATTATAAACCTACTTTCAGAATACTGGTTTAGAAATGAGTTTGTAGAAAAATATAATGACATTGTAGGTGACCTTAAATTAAAAGCAAGAGATCAGTCTTATCGGATTTATAATGTCTTCAACTATACCGGCAGCAATTATTTACAATCTACACGCCCAAATAAGGAATCCGTAGACTCAGAAACCATAACTACTCAAAACTTAGAAACCGATGTAGTGGATGGTGCAACGCTACTCACGAAAGACAGATTAACCATCATCGAATTTGCGAACAGGCTTTCTCACATCAGGAATTCGATGCAAATGGTACAGCGTAAAGTATTTCAGCAGCAAAAAGAAGTAGCCACAAAACTAATCGAAGCCATCAAAAAAACATACGGTGAATAAAAGTATTACTCTCTATCGCGAAAGTGACGACGAATGAGGATGAGTATAATGGCGAGTACGGCAAATAAGATAGGCAGATTCATAAATGTAGATAAGTTAGGCTTCCTGAATTGTCTTTTAAAGATATTAAATTTATAGTCGCCCCATTATGAAAAAAATCATCTTCCTGTTTTTACTGGGCTGGTCTTTTTCTGACATTACAGCACAACCCATTTTAACAGAGCGGGAGCAAAGCAAAATAATTGACGAAATACTAGAAGAACGATTTGAAAAAGTTCTCCCCAACTTAATGAAGAGAACTGGCATCGATTGTTGGC
>CAYFLE010000166.1:0-3350 GCA_964343645.1 uncultured Chitinophaga sp.
GGTCCATCAAACAATTCTTTCTTTCCTAAAAATCGAGCTTGCTCAATCCGAAGCACGCTCCGATAAGCAAGGCCAACTGGAAAATCGAGCCAATGTGTATGAGGCCCAGCAATGATGACACATTTTTTTACGGCCGAGGGAAATTGAACGTTTGTATTCCACCCAAATAGCTTGAGAACTAAGGTCCAAAACAATCGTTGCATCACAGCGTCTTTGGGACAAGATATGAATTAAAAAGAATTATCCTTTTCATTTTAAATAAGGTTGTAGCAGTGCCGTCCATATTGCATAGCCCTTCGCATTCATATGTAGGTTATCGCCTATAAATAAATCAGGAAAAACATTTCCATTGGTGTCGAGCATCGCCTGATGTACGTCCACAAAATGAGTATTTTTTTGAGTCCGCAAGAATGCGCTAATCAGTTGATTTGCCTGGACCATTTTTGATTCTAATTTCCAACGAGCGACGCTTGGCTTGATTGATACAAAAACAATATTGGTGTGTTTCTTATTTTTTCGAATGGCCGTAAATACTCGCACAAAGCGAGCCAATACAATTTCTGGAGTTACTTCGTCGCTAGCAGCTAAATCGTTTTCGCCACAATAAATAAATACTTGTTTGGGCTTGTATTGAAGAACCGACTCATGAAGTCGTGCTTCTAAGTCCAACAATGTGGCACCTCCAAATCCTCTGTTTAAAATTGGATACCCCGGTAAATCATTATGGATAGTTTTCCAGAGGCGAAAGGATGAACTTCCAGCAAACACGATTGGTCTACGTGGAGGCTTTTGAATACTATCCTGTTTTTGAAAAGCCATAAACTCTGCTTGATACGGCAAAGAATGTTGAGAAAATAGCAGCTTTGAAATAACTAAGCATAGTAGGAGCAACCTTGTTCGCATAAATTAATTGTCTTGTATTATCTTCAAGATACAATGAATTACTTTTTACGCTCACTCGGATTTTTAATTTTTTTCAGCGCCTCGTCAATAAAAGGAACCGCACAAGTGCCTTCCCCAAGTAGCGGAAGAATTGTTCGACATGAAAATTTTCCTTCGGCATATGTGGCTTCACGAACTATTGATGTTTGGCTACCAGAGGGATATAGTGATAAAAAAAAGTATGCCGTGCTATATATGCAGGACGGACAAATGTTATTCGATAGCACAATAACGTGGAATAAACAAGAATGGGGAGTAGATGAAACACTCACTGAATTGGTGAAGGCCAAAAAAATTCAAGAGTGTATTGTGGTAGGCATTTGGAACGGGGGGCGTAGCAGACATGCTGAATATTTTCCGCAGAAACCATTTGAGTCATTGTCAAAACAAGAACAAGAAATTGTTTACAACGCTTACCGAAGCGGTGGTCAATCTATTTTTTTTGGACTCCCTATTTCTTCGGATCGTTATCTTTCATTTTTGGTAAAAGAACTGAAGCCTTTTATCGACAGTGCTTATTCAACAAAAGCTGATCGAGCACATACCTTTTTAGCAGGTAGCAGTATGGGAGCGCTGATTTCGCTCTATGCATTATGTGAGTATCCAGCAATTTTTGGCGGAGCGGCTTGTTTGTCTACCCACTGGCCCGGACTTTTTTACTTAGAAAACAACCCCGTGCCCGCTTCTTTTTTCGCTTACCTTAACCAAAATTTGCCCAAGTCCAAAAAGCACAAACTTTATTTTGATCATGGAACGGAAACACTCGACACGATGTATGCGGCACTACAGAAAAGTGTTGATTCAATTCTACAAAAAAAGGGGTATAACACTAAACAATGGATCAGCCGATCCTGGCCTGGACAAAACCATTCAGAAAAGTCCTGGAGAAGCCGATTCAGCACTCCAGCCAGTTTTTTATTAAGGAAGTAACCGTCATTATTGTTTGGTGACCAATTTGGTCTGAAATTTGCATCCCCATTCAGGGAAATATTTTGTCAAATTTTAAAATCGATTGATATGGATAACCAAACTACACATGGCCACTCACCTGCTGGCGATATTAGCAAATGCCCTTTTCATAATGGCTCTTTGAAAATGGGAGGCCAGGGTGGCAATGGCACCAATAATCAGGATTGGTGGCCTCATCAATTGAAACTAAATATTCTTCGTCAACACTCTACGCTATCCAACCCAATGGACCAGGGGTTTGACTATGCAAAAGCATTTTTGTCATTGGACTATGACGCATTGAAGAAAGATCTTGCGGCACTCATGACCAATTCACAGGATTGGTGGCCTGCTGATTTTGGTCATTATGGACCCTTCTTTATTCGTATGGCTTGGCATAGTGCAGGTACTTATCGTACCGCGGATGGTCGTGGTGGTGCAGGAATGGGACAACAACGCTTTGCCCCATTGAATAGCTGGCCTGATAATACAAACTTGGATAAAGCTCGTCGCTTGTTATGGCCGATCAAACAGAAATATGGAAATAAAATTTCTTGGGCCGATCTAATGATACTTACCGCAAATGTGGCACTCGAATCAATGGGCTTCAAAACATTTGGATTTGCGGGTGGTCGCGAAGATGTGTGGGAACCACAACAAGATGTGTATTGGGGAAATGAAACAAAATGGTTAGATGATAAACGATATTCTGGCGATCGTGATTTAGAAAATCCATTGGCAGCGGTGCAAATGGGTTTGATTTATGTGAACCCCGAAGGACCGAATGGAAATCCTGATCCCATTGCAGCGGCCAAAGACATTCGCGAAACATTTGCAAGAATGGCCATGAATGATGAAGAGACGGTTGCCTTGATTGCAGGGGGTCACACGTTTGGTAAAGCACATGGTGCGGGTGATGCCGCTTTATTAGGAGCAGAACCAGAAGGGGCGGCTATTGAGGAGCAAGGATTTGGCTGGACTAGCAAATACAAATCTGGTAAAGGCGCAGACACCATCACGAGTGGACTAGAAGTAACCTGGACTAACACTCCTACTCAATGGAGCAACAATTACTTTGAAAATTTATTCAAGTATGATTGGCAATTAACAAAGAGTCCAGCAGGTGCACAACAGTGGGTGGCAAAAAATGCCGACACCATTATTCCAGATGCATTTGATAATGGTAAAAAACATTTGCCCACTATGTTGACCACGGATCTCTCTCTTCGTTTTGATCCTTCCTATGAAAAAATCTCCAAAAGATTTTTAGAAAACCCCGATCAATTTGCAGATGCATTTGCTAGAGCCTGGTTTAAGTTGACGCACCGTGACATGGGACCACATGCTCGCTACATTGGAAAAGAAGTTCCTGCGGAAGTATTGATTTGGCAAGACCCTATTCCTGCTGTTGATCACCCCTTGATTGATGCAACAGATATCAAAGCATTAAAAGAAAAAAT
>CAYFLE010000167.1:0-3305 GCA_964343645.1 uncultured Chitinophaga sp.
ATCCCTTCCAATGGGGTAGCAAAAGAACGGGACCTGATTTGGCAAGAGAGGGTTCACCAAAATTAAAACGCCCAGATTCCTGGCATTTCAATCACTTTTACGAGCCCTCGTCTATGTCACCAGGGTCTGTAATGCCATCCTATGTATGGCTATTTGATAGGAAAATTGACACAGCCAGTACTGCTGCAAAAATCAGAGCGATGCAAAAATTAGGCGTACCCTATAAAGAAGGATTCGATGTAATTGCTAATTACGAATTACAAAAACAAGCCGACTCTATAGCAACTAATTTAAAAAAAGGGAAAATAGATGCGAGCCCAAATTTAGAGGTGATTGCACTGATCGCATATATACAGCGATTGGGCCGAGATATAACAGAAATCCCACAACCCTTAGCTCAAAAAACCAAATAGACAATATGAAATTCATAAACTACTTGGAAAAAATAAGTGGAATAGAAAGCCTTGGACTTTTTTCCTTACTATTATTTTTTCTGTTTTTTATCACTATGTTGATATGGGTTTTTAGGATTAATCAATCAGAGCTTCAAGAAGCAAGTAATATCCCTCTCGAATCCTCTAGCACATTATCCAAAAGATAACTTTTTACTATGCGTACTACATTAAATTACTCAACGCTATTATTATCACTATTATTATTCACGCAAAATAGTTGGGCATCAACAGGTGCAACCGTTAAACTATTGGACAATCCACTTGCTCTCACACTAATTGTGATGATGATACTCTTGTTAATTATAATAGGCATATTAGCCAATGTTTTGCTTGGAGTAGCGGATTTGAAATTTAAAAAAAATAATCTGCCGATTGAGTCAAAAGTAATTTTATTAATCATCTTTTTGAGCAATCAAACCCACTTACTTGCTCAATCAACAGAAAATAACACAACTACACCAATAACTTACATTGGCGGATTGAGCCAACCTACATTTTACGTTTTTGCAACAATTCTATTTTTAGAACTTTTCATCATTATCACATTACTAATAAATATTCGATTTTTAGTTCAAAAAGAAAAAAGTGTATTAAACATTACAAGCGAAAATGCTGAAAAATCATTTCAACTGTCAATTGCACTATGGTGGGAGCGATTTAATTTATTTAGACCAGTTAGTGAAGAAAAAGAACTAGATCTTGGTCATGAATACGATGGTATAAGAGAACTGGACAATCGACTTCCACCATGGTGGCTATATGGCTTTTATATAAGCATCCTTTTTGCAGGTATTTATTTATGGAGACACCATGTTTCGCATAGTGCCCCTTCAAGTCAGGAAGAATATGTGCAAGCTGTAGCAAATGGAGAAGCAGCTGTTAAAGCATATTTGAAATTGAAAGGAGAAAGTGTAGACGAAAACACAGTCTCACTTCTAACGGAATCGAATGATCTCGCAATCGGTAAAAAAATATTTCTATCACCAGGAAAATGTGCTACTTGCCATGGGGAGGAAGGTGGAGGGAATGCCGTGGGACCTAATTTAACTGATGATTATTGGATTTATAAAGGGGATATAAAGACAATTTTCAAAACAGTCAAGTACGGAGCTAAAAACGGAATGAAGAGTTGGAAAGATGAGTTGTCAGCAAAAGAAATAGCCCAGGTAGCCAGCTTTATAAAATCACTTCATGGAAGTAAGCCCAAAAATGCGAAAGATCCGCAAGGCAGTTTATATCATGAGTAATTATTCAACTAAAAATTCGATCCTTGTCACAAGAAAATAAAGAAAGCCAAATAGTATCCCCTTCATTTAGAGATCGAATTGCCACCGTTGATGCTATTGGAAAGAGAAAATGGGTTTACGCTCAAAAACCAAAAGGAACCTTTTATAATGCTCGTACTGTAGTTAGCTGGGGCTTCTTTATATTGTTCCTCACACTCCCCTTTATTAAAGTAAATGACCGCCCCCTATTCTTATTCAACATACCAGAAGCAAAATTTATACTATTTGGAGCCATATTTTGGCCTCAGGATTTTTTCATTTTTGGCCTCATTATGGTCAGCTTCATTGTATTCATCGTTTTATTCACTGCAGCATTTGGAAGACTTTTTTGCGGTTGGGTTTGTCCACAAACCATTTTCATGGAGATGCTTTTTCGGAAAATTGAATTTTGGATAGAGGGAAATGCAGCACAACAAAAAGACCTAGATCAATCAAATTGGACGCTTAAAAAAATTAGAATTAAAACAACTAAACATCTGATTTTTTTTGGCATAGCTTTTATCATTGCCAACTATTTTCTGGCATATATAATTGGGATAGATAACTTATGGAAGATTATTACCGAGCCATTTTTAAAACATTGGGTTGGATTTCTATCGTTGGTAATATTCTCAACTGTTTTTTATGCCGTATACGCATATTTTCGAGAACAAGCCTGTACCGTAGTATGCCCATATGGAAGATTACAAAGCGTCTTACTAGATCGCAATTCAATGATTGTTGCATATGATTATAAAAGGGGTGAACCCAGAACACGAAAATTATACGAAGCAAATGAAAATAAAAGCGGAGACTGTGTTGACTGCTTTCAATGCGTACGTGTTTGTCCAACCGGAATCGACATCCGAAATGGAACGCAAATGGAGTGCATAGGCTGTACAGCCTGTATTGATGCATGTAACCAAGTAATGAATAGGATGAAAAGACCGCGAGGCCTAATCAGCTATATATCGGAAAATGGAATTGCCAATCGTCAACCACTTCAATATACAGGTCGTATGAAATTCTATACACTACTACTTGTAGTACTGACTGGGCTATTGACAATGCTACTTATTACGAGAAAAGATATTGATGGTACAATTGTAAGAACGCGTGGGCAATTATATCAAGAACATAGCACAGACAGTATAAGTAACTTATTCGATATCCGAATAATTAATAAAACAATGAAACAAAAAAATATTCAACTTAGAATTGAGGCGCCTTTGGATAATGTAGGTAAAATTTCGATGGTTGGGAAAAATACAATCCCTTTACTTAGGGAAGATCAGTCATCTGCCACTTTTTTTGTTATACTCCCCAAAAAAATAATAAACAAAAGAACAATCCCCATTCGCATTGGGTTATATGAAAATGGGAAAAGAATTACATCCATTAATTCAAAATTCACAGGTCCATTTATTAAACAATTACTATGAATTGGGGCTATCGACTTCTTTTGACATTCATAATTTTTAGCCTAGGAATGGGAATTATGGTTTACCTATCAATCTCCACACACTATGAACTAGTAGACAAAGATTATTATAGTCAAGAATTGAACTATCAGGATATTATAGAA
>CAYFLE010000168.1:0-3297 GCA_964343645.1 uncultured Chitinophaga sp.
ACGCAATCCTTGCGGAAGGACTTACTTCAATACCAAAGAGATTTTTATAGACAAGCTAGTGAGCGTGCCGCTACTTTTCCTGTAAAGGGATATGTTATAGGAGATAAAAATGATCCAATTCGATTAAAAGAGTTTGCCCAGTTATTGCAGCGGCAGCAAATTAATATTTACAAGTTGCCCCCTTCATTGGCTGACAAACAATTTAGCGCTACCAACTCAATTCTGGTTCCATTGGACCAGCCACAGCATAGTTTAATCCGGACAATTTTTGAAAAAACGCTTGAATATAGAGATAGTTTATTTTATGATATCACTTCTTGGACTTTACCACTCGCGTATGGTCTTGAATACAAAGAGCTCAATTCATTGAATTTATCGGGAGCTACTTTACTTCCTGATCTTTTTTCAAACAAATCTTTTTTAGATGATCAAAACAGTATGGAAATTTCTTTAACAAAGGAAGACTATGCTGTACTTGTGGAGTGGGATGACTTATATGCACCTGCTGCATTGAATCAATTACTCAAGTCTGGACTGGTTGTAAAAGTGGCCACGCAGCCATTTCGAATTACACTCAGCAATAGCAGTGGCATTCGGACCTTTAATTATGGCACACTCCTGCTACCTGTTCGTCAGGAGAAAATGAATATTAATTCGGTTTCAGAATTAGTAAATCAGCTGATCAGTCAATATCATATAAACGCGTTTGTTGTTCGCACAGGATATTCATCAGAAGGTGTTGACTTAGGAAGTTCAAAATTTGTTGTGCTCAAGCAACCCTCTGTAGCCTTGATTACGGGTCCAGGTGTCAATGCAACTGATGCCGGTGAGGTATGGCATCTGTTAGATCAGCGGATGGATTTTCAAGTAACACAATTGGAGCCGGCTGTGTTAAGACGGGCCGATTTGGATCGTTATTCTGCTATTATTATGACAGGAGGCACCTATGGTGATGTAGATAAGGATAAACTGAAAAGCTGGGTTCAGTCTGGTGGAACCTTGATTTTAACTGAGGAAGCTATTAGCTGGGCGGCTCAACAAGGAATTTCTTCGGCAACATTCAAGCGGCCTAAATCTATTACAGATAGTACACAATACCGCCCTTATGATACCCGAGACGAAGTAAATGGGGCGCAGCAAGTAAGAGGGGCCATACTAGGCGCTAGCTATGATGCTTCTCATCCGCTAGCGTTTGGCTATACTGTCCCCATTGTTTCATTGTTTAAGGCGAATCGCATTTTTATGGAAAAAAGTAAAAATCCTTATGCTACTCCTTTTGTGTATGGCAAACAACCTATGCAAAGTGGTTGGATGAGCAAAGAAAATAAAGATGCGGTTGCTGGGACTGCTGCTGTTACAGTCAATCAGTTAGGAAATGGTCGTGTAGTCAATATTGCTGATAACCCCAATTTTAGGGCCTATTGGTTGGGGGGTGCCAAATTATTGCTAAATGCAATATTCTTTGGCCCCGTGATTGATCCGACTAGCGCAAGAGTGGGCGGGGAGGAATAGTTTTTTTCCCAAACACTTGCATATCCCTTCGAATCCATGTAATTTAGTCGTTCAACTATTTTAGAAACAATAAAACGAGCACTATGATTAAAATGCAAGTAATCGGGAATTTGGGTAAAGATTGTGTGGTGAACACAGTCAATGGTAAAAATGTAATCAACTTTACAGTTGCCCACACAGAGCGTTACAGAGACAGTCAGGGTAATCAACAAGAAAAGACTACCTGGGTAGATTGTGCATACTGGACAGATCGTACCGGTATCTCTCAATACCTCGTGAAAGGCAAACAAGTTTATGTTGAAGGACAACCAGAAGCAAGATCTTTTCAACGGAACGATGGCACCCCGGGCGCCTCTCTTTCTCTTCGAGTTAGAGATGTTCAATTGTTAGGTGGTCGAGGAGAAGCTGGATCTGGCACAGGCGGCTATCAATCTGCTGGCCTTAGCCAAGGAGCTCCCTCTGCAACTGATGCAGGTGAGGAGGTAGATGATCTACCTTTCTAACTGTACTGAAAAAACGAAGAATTCCAACGCCCCGGACCTTTTCCGGGGCTTTTTTATTTGTTTCTTTGCGCTATGGCTACTCCTACTTTTTCATATGCGGCATTGAGTACATTTTCGCAGGAAATTTTTACAAAAATTGGATGCTCTACCGCCCATGCAGCGTTAGCTACGAAAGCATTATTGGCGGCAGACCTACGAGGAATCGATTCACATGGTATCGCAAGGCTTAGTGGGTATGTACGGTTGTGGGAAGTGGAACGCGTCAATGCAGCCCCTTCCATCCGTCTCCTACATGAGACACCCTCTACAACAGTAATGGATGGCGATCGTGGACTTGGATTAGTGATTGCGCAGGAAGCGATGCAGGTGGCGATTCAAAAAGCAAAACAAGTAGGGACAGGATGGGTGAGTGTGCAAAACAGTAACCATTTTGGTATTGCCGGTTATCATGCAATGCTGGCACTGGAACACGACATGATTGGAATCGCTATGACCAATGCAAGCCCATTAGTGGCACCCACTTTTTCTGTTGATAAAATGTTAGGCACAAACCCTATCGCTGTGGCTGCACCTGCAGGGGAGGAGCCACCCTTTGTAGCAGATTTAGCCACCACCACTGCGGCCAATGGAAAGCTTGAAATTTTGCAGCGGAAAAATTTAGCTACTCCAGATGGTTGGGTGCAAGATGAAGCGGGGAATGCCTCCACAGATGCGCATATTTTGAAAAAAGGAGGAGCTTTATTGCCCTTGGGAGGAGACAGAGAACATGGCTCACATAAGGGTTATGCGCTTGGTGCAATGGTTGATCTTTTTTCTGCATTATTGAGCGGAGCAAATTATGCTCCTTGGGTGCCTCCATTCCCAGCATATGTTCCTATGCCTGCACAACAACCTGGTAAAGGAATAGGACATTTTATTGGCGCTATTCGCGTGGATGCTTTTAGAACTTCCAGCGATTATAAAAAAGATATGGATCATTGGATTCGTGGATTTAGAAATGCCAAACCCATTAATGGCCAAAAAGAAGTGCTGGTTCCTGGTGATCCTGAGCGATTGGCCACACAAGAAAGAATGCAATCTGGAATTCCATTACACGATGATGTGATTAAAGACTTACAGGTGTTAGCGGAAAAATTTTCCATCCAATTCTAATGAATTCCGCGCTTATCTTCGCAGGCCCTTGCTTGCCGTATTTAATTTAGAGTGACTAGTATGAAACTAATCAAACTTGGAGGCACCAGTGTAGGTCGCCCCGACAGAATGCAGCAAGTAGCCGATTTGG
>CAYFLE010000169.1:0-2704 GCA_964343645.1 uncultured Chitinophaga sp.
CCCAATTATTCATTTAGAGGAAATTAGAAAAAGCTACTTCATGGGCAAACATGAATTACCCGTGTTAAAAGGCCTCTCGCTGGACATTTTCAAAAATGAATACGTGGCACTGATGGGCCCATCCGGCTCTGGGAAAAGTACCCTGATGAATATCATTGGTTGTTTGGATACACCTACTGCCGGACGTTATATTTTGAATAACAACGACGTCAGCCAAATGGCGGATGATTCCTTAGCTACCGTTCGAAACAAGGAAATTGGTTTCGTATTTCAGCAATTCAATTTATTGCCTCGTTTGACCGCCGCGGAAAATGTAGCACTACCTCTCGTATATGCGGGTATGAAAAAAAAGGAACGACTGGAAAAAGCCATGCAGATGCTGGAGCTTGTCAAATTAACAGACCGCAGTCATCACCGACCCAACGAATTATCGGGTGGACAATGTCAACGGGTGGCTATTGCACGCGCATTGGTCAATGACCCTTCCTTGATTTTGGCCGATGAGCCTACCGGAAATTTGGACAGTAAAACTTCCGCAGAAATCATGGAAATTTTTGAAGAGATCTATCAAAACGGAAATACAATCGTGGTAGTTACACACGAGGAAGATATCGCCAATCACTCGCGCCGAATTGTTCGTTTAAGAGATGGAGTAATAGAGACCGATAAACTTAATCCGATCTTTAGTAAAGCAACGGCAACCGTTTAATTTTTAGAATTCACCGAACCTTCGGTCTTCGCTATTGTTACAGTACATTTGGGCCCTAAAACCGGCCTAGCACACATGGCATTTAAGATTTATACAAAAATGGGAGACAACGGAACTACGTCGCTGATTGGAGGAACCAAAGTGCCTAAATCACATTTACGTATTGAAGCGTATGGAACTGTTGATGAATTGAACTCTTATATCGGATTGTGCTTGGATTTGCTCCCCGATGAAGCAGGAAAAAAAGTATTGTCAGAAATACAGGATCGGCTATTTACGATTGGCTCCTCCCTTGCTTGCGATCCGGAAAAAGAACCTGGGTTAGCCCTCCCCGATTTACAGGAAGAAGATGTAGAATTATTAGAAAAAGAAATTGATCGGATGACCAGCGAATTACCGGTCATGAAAAGTTTTATTCTCCCCGGTGGACATCCTACCGTTTCTCATTTACATATTTTACGTTGCATCTGTCGCAGAACAGAACGCTGCTGCGTGCGCATGGGCTATGAAGGGTTGGATGTAGAGCCGCTCGTGATAATTTACCTCAACAGGTTGAGCGATTATGTGTTTGTGTTAGCGCGATATGCGGGACAATTGCTGGGCGCTGAAGAAATTCCTTGGAAGCCCCGCTTACAAAAAGCTTAATGAATTTGTCCATCTCGCATGGACCAAACCCGATCACTTTGCGCGGCTAGTTCCTCATTGTGTGTTACAATCAAAAAGCTCTGGCCTAGTTCATTTTTTAAATCCACAAAAAGTTGGTGCAGCTCCCGGGCATGCGCAGAATCCAAGTTCCCAGTGGGCTCATCGGCCAACACCAATGTAGGTTGATTGATCAAGGCCCTCGCTACGGCTACTCGTTGTTGTTCTCCTCCGGATAATTCAGCAGGTCGATGGGTAAGCCGATGACTCAGCCCCATTTTTTTTAGCAGTTCCGTAGCCGCTTGTTTGACCTCATTCTTTTTTCTTCCTGCAATCCATCCGGGGATGCATACATTTTCCAAGGCGTCGAATTCAGGTAACAAATGATGAAATTGAAATACAAAACCAATGTGTTTATTACGAAATGCCGCCAGTTTTTTCCCATTCAACGTAGAAAAATCCGTTCCCTGTAGGTTAATTGTCCCTTGGTCAGGCGTATCCAACGTGCCCAGGAGATGCAGTAAGGTACTTTTTCCGCAACCGGATGGACCTATAATAGTGGCCAATTCGCCCTTTTGAACCTCAATAGATACGCCTTTCAACACCTCCAAGGTTCCAAATCGCTTATATAAATTAGTTGCAACTAACACGCTTGACATTCAGTCCCCGAAACTATCAAAAACCGGTCAATTGTTGGATCAGGAGAAAGGTTATTTGGAAAATAACCTAATCCTATTACATTTGCGCAAAATTGGACCTATGTTTTGGACACTTGAATTAGCCTCCTTTCTAGAAGATGCTCCCTGGCCAGCTACTAAAGACGAGTTGATTGATTATGCTATTCGTTCTGGTGCGCCCATCGAAGTAGTGGAGAACTTACAAGAATTAGAAGACGAAGGAGATGTGTACGAAACCATCGAAGACATCTGGCCTGACTATCCGACGCAGGACGACTTTTTATTTAATGAAGACGAATATTAATTCGTCTTTTATTTTTCCATTTGTTCGATTACTGTCTGTGTTACACCTGTAAAACTAAAGCCACCATCGTGGAATAAATTTTGCATGGTCACAAAACGAGTCAAGTCACTAAACAAGGTGACACAATAATTGGCACAATCATCAGACCCCGCATTTCCGAGTGGACTCATCGCTTCGGCATAATTCATAAATCCATCAAATCCTTTTACGCCACTTCCTGCAGTGGTGCGTGTGGGTGATTGAGACACGGTGTTGACACGTACTTTGCGCTTGACACCATAGTGATAACCAAAACTACGGGTGACACTTTCGAGCAAGGCTTTTGCATCAGCCATTTCATTATAATCGGGAAATACGCGCTGTGCCGCAATA
>CAYFLE010000169.1:2714-3290 GCA_964343645.1 uncultured Chitinophaga sp.
TACAAAATCAATCTTACCTCCAAAATGTTGCATGGATTGCTCAAATAAATTTTTAAGATCATCCATATTGGTAACATCGGCCCCAATCACTGGCGCATTCCCACAAGCCTCCGATAGTTTATTGATTTCTCCCATCCGCAACGCAACGGGAGCATTCGTCAACACCAGTTGAGCCCCTTCTTCAAAACAACGGAGCGCTGTTCTCCAGGCAATAGAACGCTCATCGAGTGCACCAAAAATGATTCCTTTTTTTCCTTTGAGCAATTGGTTGGACATAGTCATGATTTGAGTCGTAAAAATAAGAAGATATTTGACGTCAACCCGTACTAACACCCGTTCTTATCAAAGCGAACTATATTTACACATATGGCTAATCAAACCGTCATCACTGGAACGGGATGCTATATCCCCCCAATCGTCAAAACCAATTTGGAATTTGTCCATCAAACTTTTTTTGCAGAGGACGAAAAAAAAATTGAAGCCCCTGGCGAAGAAATCGTTGAAAAATTCAAGGAGATCACAGGAATCGAAGAAAGAAGATATGCCGAAGAAAAAACAACCGCTTCGGATATGGCG
>CAYFLE010000170.1:0-2252 GCA_964343645.1 uncultured Chitinophaga sp.
TTTCTTACCCGTGTTGGCGCCAATGCAAAAGCAATTATCACAGGAGATATGACGCAAGTAGACTTGCCACGTAACCAACGAAGCGGTCTACAAACTGCCGTACGAATACTTAAAAATATTGATGGTATTGGGCATATTGAACTAGACGAAGAAGATGTAGTACGACACCGCTTAGTGAAACACATTTTGCGCGCTTACAACAAGGAACATGAAAAAGAAAACCCTGCCTAATTTTTTGTCGCCATTTAATTATTTTCAAGGGCTAACCATCCTGGTCGCATTATCCGGCTGCATGCAAGCAGAAAACAAATCAGACACTTTAGCCAGTAGTGATATTGATGCAGGTAGAAAATTTGTGAGAGCTGCACTGGATGGGAAATTTGACCAGGCCCAAGGGTATTTACTATCCGATTCTCTAAACTTGAATTATCTAGAAGTAGCAGCCCGCAGTTATGAAAAGCTCTCTAATGCTGACAAAGCAAGCTACAAGGGCGCTTCGATTGTGGTTCACGAAAATCGTTCGATCAATGATTCCACTACCCTATTAATTTTTTCAAATTCGTTTAAAAACGATAAAGACACGCTTCGTGTAGTCAGAAAAGATAATAAATGGGTGGTAGATTTGGCTTATCTCTTTTTGAATCAACACCACAACTCAGCATCACCTTCATCCCCTAAATTAGATTCACTCCGATGAATAGCAGTTGGATAGTTGTTGTTTTTGTTGGTGGAGGAATAGGATCCGTTCTACGCTTTTTTCTGCAACAACAACTAAACTCAACCAAACCAGCAGACTTCCCCTTGGGTACATTTTGTGTCAACTTGGTGGGTTGCTTATTGATTGGCTTACTATGGGGATGGAGCGAAAAATCTTCTTGGCTAACTACAGATTTGAAATTTTTTTTATTTACGGGACTATGTGGAGGCTTCACTACTTTTTCTGCCTTTAGCCAAGAGAGTCTACAACTTCTTAAAGTAGGTGCTTACCAACCATTTTTAATTTATGTGATGGGAACATTACTAGCAAGCTTTCTATTAACTTATTTGGGGTATAAATTAATTTCCTGAGAAGGAATTAAAGTAACTCAAACAGCTGCTGCGTAAATTGCTCTAGCGAAGGATCTCTTGCCCCCATTAAAAGTAAGACACAGTCAGTAGTAAGATGCGGCTGTACGGAAGCTAGAAATTGACTCCGATCTTCTATAAAAAAAGCAGCTATACCTAGCTGTTTTAGGTCATTAATTAAATCACCAGCAGAAATATCTTTCACCGCTGTCCCTCCCGCATAATAGATTTCGCTCATCCAAATTTCATCTCCTGGTCGTAATGCTTGTGCAATGGATTGGACAAAGTCAGCACGTAAAAATCGAGTTGGCTTGTAACCATGCGGTTGAAACCAGGCAATCACTTTAGCAGCAATGGGTTGACAAGCCATTATAGCCGCGGCACATTTTGCCGGATTATGCGCGTAGTCATCAATCACAACGATTCCTTTTTTTTCACCCAATAATTGGTGTCGTCTGTATATGCCATGGTATTGCTGTAAAGCAGTTGCGCAATCCTCCAATGAAACCCCCACTTGATGGGCAATAGCTACAGCTGCCAATGCATTTTCCATGTTATGACGGCCTACTTGCTTTAATTCAAATGGGACGCCATTGATGGAAAACTGAATAGTCATTCCTTTTTGGCTAAAATGACTGGCTACATACCCAATAGAAGAATCAACTAGCCCTTCATCGTCGACAACAAAATCACGGTCGGAATGATTTGAAAGAGAAGCAGCCAATACATGCGAACGGTTCACAGAAAAATAATGACTATTTTTTTTGAACTGCTCAAATAGCTGCATGAGTGTAGCTATTTCATCATGGTCCTTATCGATATTCAACAGCAATCCAATTTCAGCATGATAATTCACGATGGAACCATCGCTTTCATCGGCTTCAATGACCAACCATTCTCCATTTCCAACAACCGCGTTACCGATTTTTCCTTGCTGTATGATTCTTGTTAAGCCCGCTCCACTGATGATACTGGGTGAAAGACCTCCATATTCAAGTATATCAAATAGCATGGCCGCAGTAGTGCTTTTGCCACTTGTCCCTGCAACAGCAATGGTCTTTTTACTGGCAGCTATTAAAGCTAATAGTGCAGCGCGATGAATGATAGGAATTCCTTTTTCTTTGGCTAACACAACTTCTTGGACTGTAGATTCAATCGCCGTGGAAACAACCACCAAATCAATTTGA
>CAYFLE010000170.1:2262-2935 GCA_964343645.1 uncultured Chitinophaga sp.
CCCCGTTGCTTCTAATTTGGCTTTTGTTGAGGCAGCACTTGGTTTAGAAAACTCTCGATCACTTCCTGCTACTTGCATTCCAATTCCTTGCAGATATTGAGCGATAGCGCTCATACCTGTTCCAGCTATACCAATAAAATAGGGACGAGAAAAATCCTTGAGGGATTGTACCATTTTACTTATGCACGTTGCTTCTGGCGGGCGGTGGTTTTAGTAGCCGTAGCTTTTTTAGCTGCAGGCTTAACCTTAACCTTTTTAGGGGCAGCCGATTTAGTCTTGGTTTTTTTCAACGCATTTTTAATGGCTGTACTCAGATTTGCATAAGTAGGTTTGCCATTGATGGGAGTATCACCAATAAAAAATGCAGGCAGCTCTTTCACTCCACGGTTATGCCCTTCTTTTAAATCATCCTGTACTTGCCAACCGTATACTCCATTCACTAAATCGTCTAAAAACTTTTTATTCTTTACGCCTGCTTCTTTACTATACAATTTCAAACTAGTTGTTCCCAAATTTCGTCTGTTGTTGAACAACACATTGTGCATTTCCCAAAACTTTCCCTCTTGCGCAGCTGCAATGGCAGATTCACTCGCTTTTAAACTGCGTTGATGAATCAGAGTAAGGGGGAAGTGACGGAACTGAAATTTGATTTTACCATCAAACTCTTCCAGTA
>CAYFLE010000170.1:2957-3254 GCA_964343645.1 uncultured Chitinophaga sp.
GTTGACTTTCGCACACTCTTCATTCTCATATTCTCCAAATTCAACTAACGTAATTGGGGCATCTTTTTTTCCTACAAAGATTTCACGTGGTTCTATGATGACAATATCATCTTTTTTAAAAGCCATTGTTTTTTATTTTGGTGCAGACCTGTTATAATGTTATAACAATGAACTGCTTATTCTGTTGGCGAATACCTGATTTTTTAATTTAATAAGTTCAACCAACCGGCTGAAGATAATAGATTTTATAATCAAGGCTTAGCTTATTTATTCAATTTAACAAAAATTATACAATAA
>CAYFLE010000171.1:0-348 GCA_964343645.1 uncultured Chitinophaga sp.
CCCACAATTGGGTAGAGACAACATTTGTGCCATTAAGCCAAAAATCTAATTTCCCATCTAAGCAACGAATTTCTACTTGATTCCACTCTCCAAATGGACGAACTGTTTCTTGGCTGCAAGAAATTAGATCGTATAGATCACCTGCGCGATGCTTAATTATTTTACTATCGGGATGACCTACATTATCGAGTACTTGCATTTCTGGACCAGTCATCCATGGCCATGTATACTTGGTGCTATCCTCATGGATATAAAAAATGATTCCACTATTTCCATTTTGGGCAATCTTCCACTCCAATTTTAAATGAAAGTTTTTATAAGATTGATCTGACACAATATCTCCACCGT
>CAYFLE010000171.1:378-3243 GCA_964343645.1 uncultured Chitinophaga sp.
CAGCAGCACTCAATGAATTAATACGCTGCGCAAAAGAGATATTTATCCAGCAAGAAAAAATAATCAAGCTAAAAAGACAAATTCGTTTCATAGAATTATTTATTTAAAAGTAAAATATATCGAACCATCGTTTCGGCATCTTCTTGTGAAATAGCAGGATGAGGCGTCATGGGCACATTGCCCCAATTGCCCACACCTCCTTCTATAATCTTTTTTGCAAGCGCGGTTACTACATCATTTGGTGCATCCTTATATTTTACCGCAATATCCTTATAAGAAGGTCCAATTAATTTGTCGTCAATTTTATGACAGGTCAAACAATCGCTTTTAGCCACTAGCCCAAGTCCTTTTTTATAGACCGGGTCTTTAGACACATGCTTGCCACTTCCTGATTCAGCAGCCTGCTCATCCGTTTGAGTAGCGGTTTGAGATGGGTTATTTTGACAACCCCATAGGAATACTAAAAAGAATAAGATAAAAAAAATACTTGAACGCATGTAATTAAATTTCATCATGAATATAAGACTTAATCCAATCCTAATATTTTTCGATTAGTAGCCTCATTGGCTCCGCTGGCTGCAAAATCATCAAATGCCCTTTCGGTAACTTGAATGATATGCTTTTGAATAAAATCAGCGCCTTCTTTTGCTCCTTGTTCAGGATGTTTGATACAACACTCCCATTCCATTACAGCCCAACCTTCATAATTGTATTGAGCTAGTTTGCTAAAAATTGATTTGAAATCAACTTGCCCATCGCCAGGTGAACGGTAGCGGCCTGCTCGATTTGCCCATGACTGATACCCACCAAATGTACCTTGCTTGCCCGTTGCATTAAATTCTGCATCTTTTACATGAAAGGCTTTGATTCGTTCATGGTAATGATCGATATAAGCTAAATAATCTAGTTGCTGCAATACAAAATGAGAAGGATCATATAGCAAGCATGCTCGAGGATGGTTGTTAACAGCTGCTAAAAAAAGTTCATAAGTAACTCCATCAAACAAATCCTCACCTGGATGTACTTCATAACATACATCCACCCCACATTCATCAAAATAATTCAAGATCGGTTCCCAACGACGAGCCAATTCTTTGAATCCTTCTTCTACCAACCCTGCTGGTCGTTGAGGCCAAGGATGAAAAGTATGCCATAATAAGGAGCCGCTAAAGGTAGGATGAGCGGTTAAACCAAGATTTTGTGAAGCTTTTGCACCAAATTTTACTTGCTCAATGGCCCAGGCCGTTCTCGCTGCTGGATTTCCTTGTAATTCTTTCGGAGCAAAACCATCAAATAAGGTATCATACGCTGGATGTACTGCCACTAATTGTCCTTGCAAATGAGTAGATAGCTCAGAAATTTTTAGACCACATTCCTGAACAATTCCATTGATCTCATCGGCATAGGTTTTACTAGTGGCTGCTTTTTTTAAATCGATACATCTCGTGTCCCAAGTTGGAATCTGGACGGACTCATAACCTAGTGAACGCACCCAATTACAAATTGATTTCAAATCATTATACGGTGCATGATCTCCCATGAATTGAGCCAAAAATATACCAGGTCCCTTCAATGTTTTCATACTTAAATTTTTATTGTACAAAATCAATCCATTGTTGGTGTTTACTGGATTGAATGACTGACTCTATAAATGCCATGCCGCGAATTCCTTCCAATGTACTTGGATAATCTAACCACTCTTGCTTGGGTGTTTCGCCATTGTGTGTGGCTCGCAAACAAAGAGCAAAATTTCTATACAAATTAGCAAATGCCTCTAAATATCCTTCAGGATGGCCGGCAGGTGTACGCGTATTATGCGCAGCATAACTTCCTAAATAAGAAGATCCGGCTCTCCAAGTTTCAGCAGGACGGTCAGGCCACTGTATGACTAAGGAATTATTATTCTCCTGACACCAACTAATTCCTCCCTTTTCGCCATACACCCGAATAGAAATGTTGTTTTCAGCGCCTGCAGCTACTTGAGTCGCAACTAATACACCGCTAGCCCCATTATTAAATGTAAGCAGCGCTGCTCCATCATCATCGAGCTTTCTGCCTTCTACCACTGTGTTGACAGCTGCACATAAACGAACTACCTGAAGACCCGTAATATATTCTGCCAGATTGAACGCATGTGTACCGATATCTCCCATTGCACCTGCTAATCCACTTTTAGTAGGATCCGTTCTCCAATCTGCTTGCTTGTGTTTACTCGACTCTAAAAAAGTAGATAGCCAACCTTGTGGATATTCCACATAAATTTTGCGAATGGTACCTATTAAACCTTCACTCACCAACTGTTTGGCTTGTTTGATCATGGGATAACCCGTGTACGTATGACAAAGTAAAAGTTGCTTTCCGGTTTCAATTTTTTTCTTGTGCAGCAGCTTGGCCTCAGCCAGCGAAAAGGTGATTGGTTTTTCAAGAATTACATGGAATCCCTTCGATAAAGCTTGAAAAGCTGGGTCAAAATGAAGATGATTTGGAGTAACGATGACCACTACATCTATTCGTACCGTTGCAGGTAATGCAGCTTCTTCTTCTAACATAGTTTGGTAACTAGCATAAATACGCTGTGGATCCAGAAACAGCTGCTTTCCAGTTTCCTTACTTTTTGATTCATCAGCACTGAAAACACCAGCAACCAGTTCATAGTGCCCATCCATAGAGAGTGCAATTCGGTGGATAGCCCCAATAAAGGCCCCTGTTCCACCACCAATCATTCCTACTCTTATTTTTCGATCCATAATTACGTAGTTCAAAACTAAAAATACTATATTTATTTACAATTGCTTACCATGAAAACAAGTATTCGAATTCAGCTTGCATTGATGATGTTTCTCAATTTTTTTGTTTGGGGCATTT
>CAYFLE010000172.1:0-3196 GCA_964343645.1 uncultured Chitinophaga sp.
GAGAATGAAACGGATAATTACACGCAAACTCATTTTCAATTATTCTGGGAGAAACAAATTAAACCTTCTACTCAATTTAGCTCTGCCTTCTTTTTAACTAGAGGGAAAGGGTACTATGAGCAATACAAAGCGGATGAGAAATACACTAAATATGGTCTCACTCCTCCCCTTGTAAACGGCGTCCCCCTTTCCAATGCCGACTTCATCCGACAACTTTGGTTAGATAACTATTTTTACGGCAATACTTCCTCACTGAGTGCCCGAAAAAATAAATCGGAATGGACATTGGGGACTACTCTTTCAAATTACCAAGGAGCGCATTTTGGAAAAGTAATTTGGTCTTCAAAAAATACTATAGCACCTCACTTATGGTATAATCTTACTGCCAATAAAATTGATTGGGCATTATTCATAAAACAACAAACAAAACTAAGTGCCCATTGGATGCTCTACTATGATTTACAAGTCAGAAATATTCGTCATAAAATCAATGGATTCAGAGACAACCCCACATTGATCGTAAACGTTTCCTACACATTTTTTAACCCCAAAGTAGGGATTACCTACCGCAACCAAAATTGGAAGGCATTTCTCTCTTATAGCAGAGGGGCAAAAGAGCCCAACCGTGATGACTTTGAAGCAGGAACCACTGAACTGCCCAAGCCTGAAAAACTAGGAGATCTTGAAATGGGGATAGAAAAAAAGGGGAAACACTACCAAGCAGGCATTACGTTATATCATATGCTCTATAAAGACCAGTTGGTCTTGACTGGTAAAATAAATGATGTAGGAGCCTATACCAGAACCAATGTGGACAATAGCAGTAGAATGGGAGTAGAAGTAGAGGGTGAAATTTTCATTGCTAAAAATTGGCAGACCGGCGGCAATATCACCGTTAGCCGAAATCAAATCAAAAATTTAAAAGAATTTATTGACGACTACGACAACGGTGGACAAATTCAAAAAAACTATACTAGCTCTACATTAGCTTTTTCACCTTCCCTGGTAGCCAATCATTTTATTCGCTTCATGCCCATTAAAAAAATAGAATTGTTTTTAAATAGTCGACATGTTGGTGCGCAGTACTTGGACAATACCGCCAATAAAAATAGGATGCTCAACGCCTTCACCGTACAAGATTTTCGGGCTAGTTATTCTTTGTCTACGAAACGTATCAAGGAAATACTTTTCATAGGACAAATCAACAATGTCTTAGCTAAAAAGTATGAGCCTAATGGGTACACTTTTAGCTATATCTATGGGGGCTCCTTGGTAACAGAGAATTACTACTTTCCCATGGCAGGAAGAAACTACATGCTGACCATGAATATAAAGCTGTAAAGCTACTTATGAAGTGAATCAATTTTTGGTCGAGTTCCCTGCAACCAAATATCAATTAATTGCCCGGGTCGAATAGAAACAGGTAAGCCATCCTCATCAGCGGTACTAGGACTTTGTTTGTAAATAAATGCGGAGGCAGTGTCTTGGACAGTGGGATCTAAAACAATGGCCCCAACGTTTATGCCTGCACTATCCAATAAAGATTTAGCAGTTTGATAATTCAAGCCAATCAAAAAAGGAACTGGAATCGGCTGGTCTCCTATCCCGTCTCCTAGCACTAACGTTATAGCACTCCCTTTTTTAATTTTTGTACCTGGTGTTACAACTTGCCCGCTAAATCGCTGTTCTAACACTGCATTGCGAGCAAAGTCGGGCCGAAACAATGTATCGCCTACTTTTAAGTCCATTGTGCGAAGAACTACTTCCGCATTACGAAAACTATATCCAATCAAATTTGGCATTTCAACCAATGGCGGTTCAACGCTTCTGACAATTAGAAAAATGGTACGATTCGCTTTCACTACTTCATCCGCATCTGGAAATTGTTTTACTACTTGTAAGGGAGGAATGGAGTCGACATAAATAGAGTCTTGAATTTCCCATTCAAAATCTGCACTATCTAATATTCGTTTAACTTCCTCCAGACTTTTACCAGTTAAAGAAGGCACATTGGCCGCTTTCCCATGGTCGGTGAGCCAACCCAAGGAAAACAAAAAAACACCAAATAGGACTATACTCAATACAATACCAGCAAGGATATTTGCACCCAACGACTTTTTTGTAATGAAATCAAACATCCGATCGTTATTTATACTGGAGAAGATAAGCAATCTAACAGTAAGCGAGAATAAAAATCACGGAGCGTCCAACCATTTGCGCGTACTTGTTGCGGAATAATACTTGCTTCACTTTGACCTGGAATAGAATTTAACTCAAGCATGTACGGTTGCTTCTCCGTTTGCTGAAAAATAAAATCAATTCGGACTACTCCCCTGCACTGAAATGTTTGATATACCTTTTTTGCAGTTTCCGCAATTTGTTCTGTCCAATCAGCGGGAATATTAGCAGGTGTGGTTTCGGTAGATTTCCCTTGATATTTTGCCACAAAATCAAAGAAAGGCATATCCGCATCTGCTACCACTTCGGTGATTGGCAATACGGTAACAACACCCTCAGCCGAAAAAACGCCAACAGTGAACTCTCTCCCTACTACCATCTCCTCTACTAAAACCTGGGTGTCTTCCTTAAATGCTTTTTCCAAGGCCAATTGCAACACCTCTCCTCCTTCCTCAACCTTAGACATACCTATACTTGATCCACCATTATTGGGCTTTACAAACACCGGGAAAGACAAGTGCTGTACTTTGTCTTTCCAAGTGTCCAAGTCATTTTTTAATAGCAACACAGACTTTGCAACCGGAATACCTGCAGCCCCCGCCACAGCGGTGGCTACCCTTTTATTAAAAGTGATAGCAGAGGTTAACGCATTACAACTGGTATAAGGCAAACCAAGTATATCAAAATATCCTTGCAACTTTCCGTCCTCTCCTGGGGTTCCATGCAGTGCTATAAAAGCAGCATCAAATTGTTGCTTTACTCCATTGATAAGAATGGAAAAATCATTTCGATCTACTGCTGTTTTGGAGTTGTCAGACGCAACATAGAACCAACCCGCAGGAGTAATATCAATCCAGTAGGTTTGAAATAAAGAATCGTCGAGATGTTGTTGTATAGTCTTAGCCGTTTTATAGGAAATAACGGCTTCCCCTGAATAACCTCCAGTGACAAGAGCTATATGCTTGAGGGACATATTTTAGATGTGTAGCTTTCCTTTTTTAGCCAGCAACTCATCCAC
>CAYFLE010000173.1:0-3169 GCA_964343645.1 uncultured Chitinophaga sp.
CACTAGGTGCACCCCCTTTACTATAGAAAACCATGCTTATTGCCAACCTGTATTTTGAATAATGTTCTTATTCTTATCAATTTCACCCTGTGGTATAGGCCATAGCTTATACTTTGGATTAGCATTGACACGCGTTTGTACCCGTGTTTTCAAACGTTTCGCAATACTTGCTGCAGAGTAAACGGGCAACCCATTTGCATCAAAGGTGGGTGTTTCAGCAGGATCCGCAGGATTCAGTGAAACTCCTACTACTGGCATTGAGTTTGCAGTTGCATATAAACTCCAACGACGCAGATCGATCAAACGAAGACCTTCGCCTGCAAATTCAACAGCACGCTCTCTGCGAACCAACTCCCGCAATTCGGCAGCGGTTCCACCTGTAACTGATGGTTGACCTGCACGCGTACGAACGGTATTGATGGCAGCAAGAGCGGTAGCGTCTGCTTCGCCTAATTCAATTTTTGCTTCAGCAAAGGTCAGGAGTACCTCAGCATAACGCATATTGATATACCCCGTTTTTGTTTCCCAAGAATACTGCGTAGAGTCTACATATTTTCTCCATACATAACCAACCCCACCACTACTTCCTGTAGCACCAGCAAACCAAGGAGAAGTCAAATACCCAATCCAGTCAATGTTATTGGGTCTTGCATCATACACACCCGTATTCCAGTTAAACTTGAAAAACGTATTGCTGTAAATATTAAAAATAGTTCTTTCCTTAGGTTGTACATAAGGTAAAGAAGCTGTTTTAGCAGTCATATGAACCATCGTGTCACCTTGCATATAAACAGTCCAACGCAAACGATTATCTCTGTTTTGAGAAGGAGCTAGAGAACTGTACACAGAAGACTGATCGATGCGTTTTCCATCTCTACCTTCAAATAAATCCACTAATTGTTGACTGGGAAAATGGCTACTCTGTGAGGTTCCAACCTGACGAGGGATTGTCAATACACATAACCAATTTTGAGGATCCAACACATCGGTGGGATAAGTTTGAACAAACATCAATTCACGATTAGTATTAGTACGTTGACCTGCCAACATAAATAGATCAGTATAGCGAGGATTCAACCCATAGGCATTAGAAGAGATGATGGCTTGCGTAGCATTCTTCGCAGTGGCATAATCTTTAATCAACATAGCCAAGCGTGCTTTCAACCCTAAGGCAACGCCTTTATTTACGCGACCATACTCAATAACAGGGGCAGAACTAGACGCATCAAAACCAGCCGCCGCTTCATCCAAATCCTTGTAAAGATCAGCTACCACCGTTGCTACTGGTGTGCGGGCAATAGTTTCATATTCACTAGGCGCTAATGGCTTTCTGAAATACACGGGATCACCAAACCACCCCATGATATAGTAGTATCCCCAAGCACGAAGCACTAATGCCTCGGCACGAAGACGAGCATAACGTGCAGCAGCAACATTGCCTTGACCTTTCGTCATTCCATCTAACATGATGTTAGCACGAGTGACTAACTTATAAGCCTGGTTCCAAGCAGTTCCAGGAAGGGAGTTCCCAATTAAAAAAGGTCCTCCATCTCCCATCGCTACTTGATCCTCGGCGTTGCCGGTTCTTTTAATAGCAAGGTCAGTTGTTGCTTCAATGGCAAACAATAAAGGAGTGTTATTAGGAAACTGCCAGAATGATGCCGCATAGACGCCATTCAAAGCGAGGTTCATCTCCTCCTCTGTTTGCATAAATGTAGCAGAGGAAGCGCTATCTAATGGCTGACGATCTAAAAACTTATTACAGCCAGATAACGCAATCACTGCTACTAAAAACAGTATTGAATTTATCTTTTTCATAATTGATAATTTGATTAATTAGAAGTTGATGTTTACACCCACTGTCATCGTTCTCATGAGCGG
This sequence comes from uncultured Chitinophaga sp., assembly GCA_964343645.1. Lineage (GTDB taxonomy): Bacteria > Bacteroidota > Bacteroidia > Chitinophagales > Chitinophagaceae > JJ008. The sequence continues at coordinate 1,882 of CAYFLE010000173.1, forward strand.
ATAGAATTCTGCATTTCCATTATTAATTTCTGGATCAAATCCTTTCCATGCTTTGGTTACGGTTAGCAGGTTTTGACCACTCACATAAATTTTTGCTCCAGTGAGCGGAGTACCTGTCTTTTTAAACCAAGCAGAAGGGAAACGATAAGCAATATTGACGTTCTTCAAACGGAAGTAGGAAGCATCTCTGATCCATTGGGAGGAAGCTACGTAGTTATTACCGCCACTACCAGAAGGCAACAAGCGTGGGAATCTTGCATTAGGATTGGATGGTGTCCAAAAATCTTTATGCATTTTTAACAACGAAGCAGCAAAGTCGGCACTTGAAAACGGCACAGCACCTGTACCACTATAGTAGCTATTGCGCAGACCAACTCCTTGACCAAATAAGCTAATTTCAAAATTACCAACTGTTAGATTCAGATTCAAGCTATACTCATAGCGAGGGAAATTGTTCCCAATAAATGTTCTGTCATAGCTATCCACTTTACCATCAGGCTTTCCATCAGGTCCACTGATGTCAGCATACTTTACATCTCCAGGCTTTGAACCAACCGCCGGATTGGAGCTCCATGCAGTTCCAAATTGAACGGGAGAATTTTTAACATCATTGGAGTCAACAAAATAGCCAATAGACTGATATCCAAAATAAGACCAAAGAGCCTGATCAGGAGCTGTACGAACAGATCCTCCATCTAAGAAAGGAACACCTGGTAAAGTCAATACTTTATTGCGCACATCAGATAACATGGCAGTTACATCCAATTTGATTTTGGAAGAAAGTGCTTTTTTATAATTCGCACTTAATTCCCAACCTCTATTTTCCATAGAGCCCGCATTGACAAATGGCGCATTCAATCCAACATAGTTTGGAATTGGACGACTCAATAACATTTGATCAATTTTACGGCGATAGATTTCTGCCGTGATAGTCAAGTTATTTTTCACTGTCAAATCCAACCCGATGTTAGCTTGCTCAGAACGTTCCCACGTGATGGTTGGGTTTGGCGCATCTAGCAAAGCATATCCCAACGTGGTGATATTATTGATATAGTTGTACGTACCATTGGTTGGGTTAGAGTAAGTAGAGGTACCAAAGTTTACGGCAAATGGATAAATCTCGGGTAATGCTTGGTTACCCAACACACCCCATGAACCTCTCAGCTTACCGAATGTGATCAGATTAGAAGCTCCTTTGAAGAAATTTTCCTTAGAGAAAATCCAACCTGCAGAAGCTGATGGGAAAAAGCCCCATTGCTTTTTTAATTCTTGTGAAAAACGAGAAGAT
>CAYFLE010000174.1:0-3160 GCA_964343645.1 uncultured Chitinophaga sp.
GCAACAAGTCACTATCAAAATCTATTCGATAGGTGCCAGCTGCATACTCTTTGTCGGTCAATACTTTTATTAATCGACCTAGCGTATCAAAGATTTGGATCATCGTATGACCTCCTGTTGTATCAAACTGGATGGTTGTTTTTGAAGTAAATGGATTCGGGAAGTTCGTAATCTGCAAATGTGTAATCTGTACAGGCGGTGGGGTAACACCAGTACAAGCACTTGCTTTTAGCAAAGGCAAGGATTGTAATTGCGAATTAATACTTGGAGGAAACAAGGATTGTACAATCGATTTATCTAAGCAAAACCATTTTTCTAGAATAGTGGCATAGATACTTCTAAAATCATATTGCATCGGAATATTATCATTCACTGTGGCAGCTGCAGGCAACGTGGGATTCACCCCTAACATGCCAGGCTCCACCTGACTTCCAAATAAAAACAGTGGAGCAGCTGCACCATGATCTGTTCCAACACTAGAATTAGATTTGATGCGACGACCAAATTCACTAAACGTCATTCCCAAAACGCGGTCTTCCACCCCTAAAAATTTCAAATCATCTTGGAATGCTTTAATTGCGGCAGATACACGCCCAAGTAATGTGGCATGTGTTCCTGTAATCTTATCGGCATTCACTTGGATAGAGTGCGTATCAAAACCGCCAAAGCTTACCATGTAAACGCGGGTCTTTAATCCTCCCTTAATCAAACGAGCTACGATTTTCAATTGATCAGCCAATGTATTACCTGTTGGATAAGCTGATTGTACCGTTACCGAATTAGCAGCATTCTTAATTACTGTCGCATATCCTTGCGTTTGTCGATTGATATTTCTGACATACGTTAATTCCTTACCAGCACGTGTATTAGGGGCATAATCATTAGTACCTGCAATCAAATTGTAGAAACTAGTGGGATTCGTAATACTCATTCCCATATTACGTACAGGCCCTTGGAGTGTCAATGAAGTAAGACCCCCAATTTGAATAGCCAAGGGATCAGGCATAGAAGCATTAGGATATCCAATTGGGTAATTAGGATATTCATAATCCAAATAACGACCTGCCCATCCACTATATACTTGCTGTGTACTATTGGAAGCACTCATCCATATATCAGTCGCTCTAAAATGGGAAAAGTTTGGTTCAGGATAGCCTACCGCCTGTACTACTTTTGCTTTTCCCTCTGCAAACAAACTTTGCAGTCCAGTCATGGCAGGATTCAATCCAGTTCCAGTTACACCGGCAATTGGTAATACAGCTGTTTCTGGTATGGCAATATTGGAACGCGCATTAAAGTATTTTGAATAATCTGCCACTGGAATCACCATGTTCAAGCCATCATTACCACCTGCGAGTTGAATAATCACTAGCACATGGTCCGTCAAGGTATTTCCCCTCATCAATGCTTGCACCAACGGAGAACTTTGATCAAATGCTTTCACCGAATAACCGTTGATCAACTCTGGAAGGAGTGCAGCTGCCGGTATGGCCCCTGTTAAAAATTCACTTCTTTTCATGTTAGATCAACTGGTATTCTGAGAGGTTAAATAAATATTGAAACAAAGACTTCAATCGGTTATTGACAATATTAAAATTGGCTGTAGTTGGATTGCTTTCATAAGCCATCCACGCATTCGTCCAATAATAATCCCATTGTTGCCCCGTTAGTAAAAGCTGAATTTTAATTTGTTCTTTAGAAATATCACTAAGCTGATTTTGATAAAGCAAGGATAACGCTTCCGTCAGCAAGTCATTTGGATTTCCTGGATTACGTAACGTTCTTGCCCACTCTAAACAGTTGAACTGTACCCGTACGCCATTTAATAAATAACCCGAACTTATCATCGTATCGGTAAATTGATTACGCTTGGGCAAGCTATCAGAGGTAATCCATAATTCATGGAAAGAAGGTTCCTGATAATAGGCAGGAGAACCTGAAACGTTTGGTGGATCATGAAGATTCAATCCAAGATTTAACATCCAACTATAAAACGTATTCCATAATCCATAATTAGTGGCCCAATCAGTCGCTGGCGCAAATGATACATTCATTTCACGGAGTGATCCCACCACATGGTCAGCTGGAGATTTAATGAAACATCCCCGATTCATTTTATCAAAAAAATGCTCACTCTTAAATAAAGCAGTTAGCATCGGTTTTATTTCATATCCACTACTTCTAAAAATATCCGCTAATGGCGTAATCACATTTCTTTCTGCTTCTGCATCGATTTGGTAATAAACGAACCAGCGATAAACGCGACGAGCGATATATTTAGCAACCTCTTGTTGAGAAAAAATCATATTTAGCAAATCATCCAACTCAAGTGTGCCAGCTGTAGTCGTGTTGCGGCCCGTGATAATTGTGTTATTGAAAAAACTAGAAAAAGTTTTATTGACTGTACTATGACGAGATAAAGTAAAAACCGGCTGGTAAGTAGTTGTATTAATCGTCCATCCAGTCAGCACTTTCGCCGCTTCTTTCACATCTGTTTCTGTATATTTAGAATCGGGGCCTTTGCCCAATGTAAATAACTCCATTAATTCGCGTGCATAGTTTTCGTCAGGAGCCGTAACATAATTGAGATAGCCATTCAAAAAACGTAACATGGCAATGTCTACAGAAATAGAACGGACAAGACTTTTAAAATTACCTAAAGCGTATTGTCGGATTAGTTGGTGTTGTTGATACATCCAATTTCCGTTACCAACATCAGTAGTACGATTTCCAAAATGATCCGTCCAAAATAGAATCATTTTTTCTCGAATACTTCGATCTTGGTTGAGCATGTTTCCTGTTAACCATTTTTTATAAGATGCTCGACGTAAACCTTGGATAGTCCCATCATTATTGATGTCGTTCACCCAGGTAGACCCCTGTGAAATGGATGTATCCACCACCACACCTGTTGTAGTTGGGTTTGCATATTCCTTAATGGGAGGAGCAGGAGATGGAGCCGTTGGATTTAAAAGTTCGTCTACTACTTGGTCAAGTGTTTTACCACGGAAATAAAGAAGATCACTTTTTTTAGCACCAAACATGGTGCGACGAAGCAAGTGCATGATTTCTTCATCGCCCCAACTACCCACATAGGGATTCAACCCAGATTGAGTGCGATAATAAGTAGCAGGTGCAAATTCACGTATAAAACCTCTGC
>CAYFLE010000175.1:0-3135 GCA_964343645.1 uncultured Chitinophaga sp.
GTGTTGCTAAATCGAATATCCATGCATTAACGACTTTAGGTTGTAATGACATACGCGCAATTGGTCCAGAAAGTCTCCTGCCCAGTGATTTAGCGAAAGATCTGAATGCCCTTGGTGTCAAGGTCTATCACAAGGTTGAGGATGGGATAAAGGATGCCGATGTGGTGATGACCCTTCGAATCCAAAAAGAGCGGATGGATGAGGGACAGGTTCCAGAGGGTGCAGCATTTTTTAAACAATTTGGTTTGAATCCTGAGCGCCTTGCGATGGCAAAACCGGATGCCATTGTGATGCACCCCGGACCCATGAATCGCGGCGTTGAAATTGATTCTTCAGTTGCAGATGGAAAACAGTCTGTTATTTTGAATCAGGTAACTTTTGGTATTGCAATCCGGATGGCGGTGATGTCAATTGTTGCGGGAAATTAGTTTGCATTATCAAGACGATCAATTATTACAGCCGACTCAAAAAAATTGGTTGGTTTTATCTCACGCCTTTAATATGGATGGCAGAGCGGCTAGCCAAACAATGACGGATAAAGTTCCATATCTGCTAAATCAAGGGATCAGTATGCACGTATTAAGTGCAATTACTGGTTTGCGTGATGAACGTTTTCCCCATAAACAACTAATTGCATGGGGACCATCTGCCTTTAGATTTGATTTTCGTCATTGGGTATCAAATCGATATGGTCGAGGCTTTATCTACAAGTTTTTTACGCCATTAGTCTCAATCCTGTTAGCCCCATTCATCGCAATCGAAAAGTGGCTTTTGGGCTACTCAAGCCAATGGTCATGGAGTTTGCCCGCTTATTTTTATGGGCGAAAACTAATACGCGATAAGAAAGTAAATGTTATTTATACAGCAGCTAGCGCTTGGTCTGCGCACTTAGCTGGTTTATGGTTAAAGAAAAGTACCGGTTTGCCTTGGTTGGTTGAAATTCATGATCCAATGGTTATCCGAACTCATTTGAGTGAGGACGGAAAAAAAATACCGAGGAATCGGGATGCAAAAATGCGTTACTGGTTAGAGTCCCAAATTTGTAAACATGCAGATCTAGCATGGTGGTTCACCGATGGTGCAGTTCATTATGCAAAATTACGCAATCCTAATCTTGACACAATTGGAAATGCCAAAAGCTTTATGGTTTTGCCGGGAGCGAATCCCCCGCTATCTAATCAGGAGAAGCACCATTACAACAATACTCTTAATTTATGCCATTTTGGCTCGTTAGCAAATGATCGTAGTTTGTCTCAGATTATTGAGGTTCTACCTAACTTTTTTAAAAAATACCCTGAAGCAAGAGAAGTCATAAGAATTCATGCATACGGATCCCAATTGGATGCTTTATCAAAAGAAAGTATTCAGCGATTAGGTTATTCTGAAATTGTACAAGCTCATGGAAGAATCGAAAGAGACTTAAAAACTGGTTTATCTGGCAGAGAGCAGATTGCGGTTTTGATGAATCAAGCAGATATTCTTATTCTGCTTCATGGTATTACAGCGTGGTGTCAGGAATACATACCATCTAAATTGTATGAATACTTTTGGGTACCAAGACCAATTTGGGGGCTTACCTATTCAAATCCTCAGTTAGATCAATTATTAGATGATAGAGGCGCATACATCTCTTGCTCAACAAACCAATTAAGTATTGAAACTCAATTAGAGAGAATTTGGAAAGATTGGCTTGAGAAAAAATTACTGGAACCGAAATTTCAGCCAATAAGTGTTGAGAATGCCGTTCAGCAAATATTATGTAAGGCTTACGGAAGCCAATGAAAGATATTGTTCTTTACTGCAAATCGTACCACCGCGATTTTTTACGCCTGAAGCGACTACTACTATCTATTCAACAATTCAACAAAGATAAGATCGACTTCTATATTTCGACGCCCGAATCTGAAAGAAAACTTTTGGATGAAGTTATCGGTGATATCGGTGGTTATATTTGGGTATCTGATGAATCAATTATTTGCTCAAATCCAAGAGTCAAACATAATATTCATTTAGATATGCCTGGAGGGCAGTCACAGGCTAACATCAAATCTGAATTCTGGAGATTAGGGTTTACAAAAAATTATGTATGCCTTGATTCTGATTGCATCTTTATAAAGAATTTCTCAAAAGCTGATTTTCTTGATGAAACTGGCACACCTTATACAGTGATATTTCAAAATAAAGATTATTTTCAACTCTCAATCGATCGAGGTTTTAGTAAAAATATTAAAAATCTTGTTTCTGAAGGCGATCGAGTGAAGTCTATTTTCAAAAGAGAAGGCCCAAACTATTATTGCCACTGCCCACCATTTATATGGTCAGCTGCTGTATGGAGATCTTTAGATGAAAAATATCTCATACCAAATCAGCTAACACTTTGGGATTTAGCGACTCGTGATCATCCTGAAACCTTGATTTATTTAGAAGCCTTATTGAAATACAAAGCAATTGATTTGAAGCCAATTGAACAACTCTTTAGAGTTTATTACTATGATTGGCAGTACTACTTTATGAGGCGCGCAGGGGAGAGCCTTGAAAAAATAAAAGAAAATTACATAGGCGTTGTGTATCAATCAAACTGGGAATCCGAACTCAACTATGGCGCTCCCAATAAACCTTTTTTCTCGAGAAAACTGAAGCAAATTAAACGTTTTTTACGATATTTACAAAGTTATATTTAATGGACGCAGAACAAAAGTTAATAAGTGTTGTAATGCCTGCTTATAACAGTGAAAAATATCTACATGAAGCAATTGAGAGCATACTTAATCAAACCTATAGAAACTTTGAGCTGCTAATATTCGATGATGGTTCAACCGATTCCACGAAAAAAATAATCCAATCATTTACAGATTCTCGAATTATTCCTATCTTTTCCGAAATTAATGTTGGGGTATCGAGGGGACGAAATACCTTAATTGAACAAGCAAGAGGTGAATACATAGCTCTTATGGATGCCGATGATATTGCTCATCAAGATAGGCTGAAGTGTCAGCTCAAATTTCTAGAATTAAATAACTTGGATCTTTGTGGTAGTAGGCATATTAACTTAAATCAGGAAACCGGAATAACCAAAAAATCAAATGAGCAATTAAGGGAAATTGATATTAAATTTTTACTATCAATCTATTGTCC
>CAYFLE010000176.1:0-3124 GCA_964343645.1 uncultured Chitinophaga sp.
AACTGCTAGATTATCTGCTCCCCTTATTGACGAAAGATGCAGCTATAATGCGATGATTGAGTATGTGACTATTAGGGAGTTAAAGGGTTAAAATCTTATATAACTTATTCAAATAAAATATTGGATAAATTAGTAAGAATAGATTTGGAATCCACCAACCCAAATCAAAATCATTATGATATATCCAAAATGAAATGGCCATTAGCCCTGAACATAAAGTCAGAAACAAAGACCCTAAAGCGAAAAATACCCAGTGCTTTGAATTATTCCTATATAGTCTAATTGTATTAAGACCAGATATTGAGATTAACATATCAATTGGAAAGAAAGACCAATTCCAATCAACCAATATTGAATTACTATAGTCTTTATAAAGAAATGCTGGGGGCAATAAATGTAAGTATGTGATAGCCCAATAAATAATAAAGGCAATATCAACGATAAAAAAAATAATAAATAATCCTTTGGGGGTTTCCCTCATTCATTTTTTTTAAAAATAAACAAAAAGATGCAACACCTCTAACTCACTGATAGACAAAGAAAAAGCCATCATTTCTGATGGCTTGTCCAGTGTGGCTCCCCCTTCAGGACTTGAACCTGAGACCCTCTGATTAACAGTCAGATGCTCTAACCAACTGAGCTAAGGAGGAGTGTCTTTTCGACGATCCGCATGGGAGCTAGGCTGCCAATTGCGGGGAGCAAAAATAAGGATTTTCGGGAAGTTAAAAACACAAAAAGGGTCATTTTGGCCCATCTTTTCGGAACCCGACAAATAGCCCATCGGCCCTGAGTTCCAAGGGATATACCCGCATATCATATCCTTGACCCGTACAATTATGTCCATTGGATAGACTAAACTTATAATGATGAAGTGGACAAACCATATTGCCTTTACTGTCTACATATCCATCTTGTAGGGGCGCACCGGCATGGGGACAAAGTGCTTGAAATGCCTTCCACTTTTCTTGCCATTTGGTAAGGCATATTTTTTTCCCAGCAATAGTGAATTCCAGGATCCCAGATTCTCCGAGCAACAGGGAGTCGGGGTTTGCGCTGATCAAATGCCACTCATATTCCTTCGGCGTAGGATTCATAGGAATGATAACCGGTTTTGTAAGGATATCGTTTGATATAAAGTGCGCGTACTTGTTGAAGCAAATTCGAACGGAGTGTATCGATTTCTCTTTTTTCAGTGGCCGATACAAATACACAGGTTCCGCTGGTTTCGTTTTCCCATCTTTTTTTCAAATCTTTTAAAATGGTTTGTTTGACGTCTTCTTCCAGCCATTGATCAAAGGTTCGCTCTTCGTACAAATCCATTTTATTGAAAATAGTGATGGTTGGTTTTTCTGCGCAACCTAATTCTGCCAACGTCGTATTCACTACTTTCATTTGGTCTTCATAATTAGGATGTGAAATATCTACCACATGTAAAAGAATATCACTTTCCTTTACTTCATCTAAGGTGCTTTTAAAACTCTCTACCAAATGATGAGGGAGTTTACGAATGAAACCTACGGTATCACTTAATAAAAAGGGAGTATTTTCAAAAACTACTTTACTGGTCGTTGTATCAAGTGTCGCGAATAATTTATTTTCTGCAAATACGTCTCGCTTACTTAGCATATTCATCAAGGTAGACTTGCCTACGTTGGTATAACCTACTAATGCAACGCGAATAAATTCTCCTCTTTCTTTTCGTTGGGTAAATGCTTGTTTATCTATTTCTGCGAGTCGTTTACGGAGCAATGAAATTTTATCACGCACAATTCGGCGGTCCGTTTCAATTTCTGTTTCACCGGGTCCTCTTGTACCAATACCACCTCCGAGTCGTTCCAAGTGTTTCCACATGCCACGCAATCGAGGTAATATATATTGGTATTGGGCTAATTCAACCTGTGCTTTTGCCTGTGCTGTTTTGGCGCGTCGGGCAAATATGTCTAAAATCAAATCACTGCGATCAATGGTTTTTACATTGACTGCTTTTTCAATGTTGTTAATTTGTGCACCGCTGAGTTCATCGTCAAATATGACAATGCGTATATTTTTTCCTGCAACGAATTGAGCAATTTCTTCCAACTTCCCTTTGCCTACAAAGGTTTTGCTATCGGGGTGTTGTAGTTTTTGTGTAAAGGTTTTAACTGTAACAGCGCCCGCAGTGCTTGCTAAAAAAGCTAATTCTGCCAGGTACTCATTCACCTGCGCTTCAGTCTGATCTTTTTGAATAACGCCGACTAAAACAGCCCGCTCTTCTTGTTCAATCTTATTCCGCTTATCAATCATATTGGCAGCATCAAAGCCCGCTAAGCATCAAGCCCACTGTGAAAGGTCTAGCTGTAGGGCCGACACCATCTTTCAACGTAGGATTGAGTTGATAACTAGAGAAAATAGAAAAACGTCCATATCCAACGCGGAGTGTTCCAACAAAACGAGTTTTATTGATAAATTTTGTACTGGACTCTTTCATCGTGTAATCGTTAAGTAAATTGCCACTTCTATTTTGCCAAGTAACATTTCTTGTGTGGGCATTTAAAATGGCACCTACTCTCAGGCCTAATCCAACTTTTAATCCTTTTCCATTTTCTGGATCTGCGCTATAGCGCAATTCCAAGGGTAACTCAGCATAACTGGTGGCTAGCTTGGTTTTTTTAAAATGATTCGTGTCACGCACATTGGTAAAAGGCATGATAGAACCTAATTGATGAATCCCCACATTCACTTTGGAAAATTTAAGGTGATCGGTACCTAATCCAACGCCAACACCAATACTCAAATTTGGATTGCCTTTAAAAGGGTAATCAAACATGAAATATAAATTGAAGCTTTTGGAAAAGTTACCCATCGCAATGGTATCTGGGACGCCCGACCAAGTAGTGTGACCCAGTTGAATTACCAGGTGGTCGTTTGGTCTATTGGAGAGGTCTATTTTCTTTTTTGTTGTTCCTTTTTCCTGCGAAAGGGCTCCGAATTGAATTGATAGTACTGCGAGTGTAAGTAGGGTAAAGTGCCTCATTAATTCTTAGTTAATTGATAATCAATATTTTAAAAAGTGGACCCTGTTGGGATCGAACCAACGACCCTCTGATTATGAGTCAGATGCTCTAACCGTCTGAGCTAAGGGTCC
>CAYFLE010000177.1:0-2132 GCA_964343645.1 uncultured Chitinophaga sp.
TAAAATAACCATAATTATGATTTTAACTCTTTGAGCTTAGCTGCAAAATAAGCACTTTTTGAGGGGTCTAGCAAACTTAATTTATTAATCACCTCTCTTGCTTTTGCATGGTTTCCTTGCTTGATCCATATGTCAGCCATAGCCTCTGTTACCACCTCTCCTTGGGTTAATGAATGGCTGGCTAATTGTTGCACTTTCTGTTCTTCCCTAGGATCCACTGTTTTTCCAATTTCTGCAAGGGGTAATTTTTTCATGACCTTGATCCACTCTGTAAAACTTTTCAATTGTTGCCCAAATTTATCAGTGGGTTGCTCGTCTAGTTTAAATTGAATTCCCTGAGATGCAAAATAGTCAATGGTATGAAAGGGTTCAAAAGTCAATTCTTTATGATCAGGCACTTTGGTGTTAGGAGTGGATTGATTAGCCGATTTTTCAATCGAATGCTTTTCTGGTTCTAGTAGGTAATTCAACCATTGTGTAGAAGGATAAAAAAGAGAAGCCTTTTCGTAGGCATCTTCCCAGGCGGGGTCATGTGCTAATTTTAGTTTTTTGACTAATAATAACTGAGCGCTACCTAGCCAAGGGTAATCCGCACATAATTGACGGATGGATGTGAGGGAACACTCTTCAATTGTTTTTTTTCCTAGCAAACTAGTGGTGATATGTGAAAAGTGATTGGGCATAATGAATTACCAATTCGAAAATACTTTATTAAAAATATCGTCGGCAAGTGTCCTGATTAATTCATCGCCTAAGCTAGCCTCTGCTGCTTGCACTGTTAAGCTTCCTTTAAATTCAAAACTTCTACTCACATCCACTTTTCTTGATTCATCTGTCTTTCGATCATAAATAGTCAGCTGTAAGCTTACGCTAAGCCGATTGTTGGCAGACTGCTGTCCAGAAATAGCTGAAGTGATAAAACTATATTGCGTAATTACTCCACTGATTTCCCAATCAGGATTGTTATTAGTTTGTGTAAGCCTTGTTTGTGAAACAATTTTCTGTCGCACTTTGTCTGTCAAGCGAGGGCTTAATTGCGGATTGATATAGGAAGCTCTATTTTCAATAAAGTTTACTTTAACCGTCCTGATTGAATCAGGCACCGAGGCATCGGTAAAGCGATATACACCGCAACTTGTTAAACACAGGGAACCGATTACTAATACGGATAAAGCAAAAAAGAAGGGTGCAAGATGAATTTTAATATGTTTCATTCTTCAATATCGTATTCTTTAAGTTTTCGATATAAAGTTCTTTCACTAATACCTAAATCGAGTGCGGCATCCTTTCGTTTGCTTTTATGTTTTTTAAGAGCCTTAACTATTAATTCTTTTTCTTTTTCCATAATGTTCAGACTCTCATCTACCTCCTCGTGTGCGTGAATGGCGGCCGTGTTGGAAGTATAACCCGTGTGTATGACAGGAACGGAGGAGTTATTATTGAGCGAGGAGATTGTTTCAGGAAGAGAAGAGGAGAGAGGGGTAATGAGCTCTGTAGTGCTCGCATTAATTTCATGAATTTTTCCTGCTATGCTGGGATAGGAGGCGGCTAGTTCAGGATTTTGGACTAACTCTACAAATAATCTTTTAAGTTCAGTGACATCTTTTTTCATATCGAAAAAGAGTTTATATAAAATCTCTCTTTCATTGGAAAACTCTGGTTGTGCATTGGTGGGGCCACTCAATGCGGGTAGTCTATTAGATGAGTAGGGTTGTAAGAATTTTTTTAATTGCTCAGCCGAAACTGTTTTATCCTTCGATAAAACGGAAATTTGTTCTGCAATGTTTTTAAGCTCTCGAACATTACCCGGCCAAGGGTAATTTATGAGGACTTGTTTAGCGTCTTCATCTAATTGAACAGAACCCGTTTTATATTTATTGGCAAAGTCTGCTGCAAATTTTCTAAATAGTAAATGAATGTCTTCTGGTCTGTCATGCAGGGCAGGCACTCGAATAGGTACAGTACTAAGTCGATAGTAAAGGTCTTCTCTAAATTTTCCATTTTGTACCTGTTGCAATAGCTCTCGATTAGTTGCAGCGATGACGCGAACATCGGTCTTTTGAACTTTAGACGACCCCACGCGTATATACTCGCCTGTTTCTAGAACACGTAGCAAACGAGCTTGGGTTCCC
>CAYFLE010000177.1:2142-2767 GCA_964343645.1 uncultured Chitinophaga sp.
CTCCAATCTCATCTAAAAAAATAGTGCCTCCATTGACAGCTTCAAAATATCCTTTCCGAGCTTCTGTTGCTCCCGTAAATGATCCCTTTTCATGTCCAAACAATTCTGAATCGATAGTTCCCTCCGGAATGGCTCCACAGTTAACTGCAATAAAAGGATTGTGTTTTCGAGCCGAAAGTGTATGAATGATTTGTGAAAATACTTCTTTACCCACGCCGCTCTCTCCGTTGATCAAAACGGTTAAATCTGTAGCTGCAACTTGTTCGGCTACCTGAATGGCATAATTCAAGACCGGTGAATTACCGATAATATTGAATCTATTTTTTATGTTTTGAATATCCATTTTCTACGCGTAGTTCAGATTATAAAATTTCCCCACGAAGTGTAGCTTGCGTACACTCGGTGATGCGAACCATCGTGAAATCTCCCTTTTTTAGAGTAGATCCATTTTTGGGGAATATGACCACCTTATTTTGACTCGTTCGCGCTTTCCATTCTTGTTCGTTTCTTTTGCTATCTCCTTCAATGAGTACTTTGTAAATTTTTCCTATTTCTTTTTGATTGCTTTCCAGGGAAAGTTGATTTTGTACATTGACAATTTCCTGCAATCTTCTTTTTTTGGTTT
>CAYFLE010000177.1:2777-3118 GCA_964343645.1 uncultured Chitinophaga sp.
CGGGTATATCGTCTTGGTATCTTTTAGCAGCTAGTGTGCCGGGGCGTTCACTATAAAAAAACATATAGGAGAAATCGTATTTCGCATACTTCATGATGGAAATAGTCTCTAAATGATCTGCTTCTTCTTCGGTACAAAAACCGGCAATGATATCCGAGCTGATCCCGCAGTCCGGTAAAATGGCACGTATTCTATCTACCTTAGCCATATACCACTCCCGGGTATATGTTCTATTCATCAGCTGTAAAATCCGTGTTGAACCACTTTGAACTGGTAAATGAATGTACTTGCAAATGTTTTCATACTTCGCCATGGTATGCAGCACATCGTCAGTAATATCT
>CAYFLE010000178.1:0-3112 GCA_964343645.1 uncultured Chitinophaga sp.
ATTGTTGGTAGGGTTTTTGCAGAAAAACTTTCTGAATATTGGGGTCAGACTGCAGTTGTAGACAACAGACCAGGAGCGGGTGGCACTATCGCAGCTGGAATTGTTGCAAAAGCACCCCCAGATGGTTACACCTTACTCGTTCACTCGTCAGGACACGTTGTTAATCCCTCTATCTATAAAACATTGCCATACGATGTCACCAAAAGTTTTATCGATATTGCACCTTTTGCTCAGCAGCCCAATGTTTTAGTGGTGAATCCAAATTCAAACTATAAAACTGTGAGTGAATTTATTGCTGCCGCCAAAGCAAAACCCGGTACTTTAACCGTGGCAAGTGCTGGTACCGGAAGTGGTACACATCTAAATCTTGAAAAATTTAAATATGATGCAAAAATTGATGTAAATCACATTCCTTATAAAGGATCGAGTGAAGCGCTTACCGATATTGTTGGCGGCAGAGTCGATGCGTATTTTGCCCCCATATCTTCGGTCTTAGAGCTTGTTAAAAGTGGTAAAGTTCGGGCAATTGCCGTAAGTACCTCAAAGCGATCCTCATTGCTGCCTAATGTTCCAACTATTTCAGAGTCCGGTTTGCCGGGATTTGAATATTCGCTTTGGTTTGGTATCTGGGGACCAGCTGGTATGCCGCCTGTAATAGTAGAAAAAATTGCTAACGATGTAAAACGTGCCTCAGTTGAAGCAAGAGGGAAACTGCAAGCGATTGGTAATGAGCCTCTGGAAATGACGCAATCACAATTTACCACTTACGTAAATAATGAAATTAAAAATTCAGCAGTATTATTAAAAGCTGCTGGAATAGAGCCACAATAAGTAAACTTATGGCGAATTGGGATTTGAAAAATAATGGAAAACAAACTATCTTTAGTAAAGCTTATTCAACCAGATAATGCACCAACGCAAGTAAGGCAAATTTATGATGAGATTTGTAGGGTAAAAGATCCAAGATGGCTTGGACCGCTATTTGGATTTTTTGCCATATCCCCTCCTTTACTCAAGGCATGGTGGGAACTTCAAAAGCAACTGGAGCTTCTTGAAGGCCATGTTCCAAGGGAATTAATGAATAAGATTGCGATGATATGTGCCGTTGCGGTTGATTGCCCGCGCTGTATAAGTTTTCACAAATCTGATTTGATCGATAGACTACAACTTAACGATGATGAAATTAACAAACTCCATGATTTTGAAAATTCTGATTTGCCAGAGTCCGAAAAAGCGGTATATCGCGTTGCAAAGAAAATCACACTTAACGAACAAATGACAGATAAGGAATTTAGTGATCTTCGGGCTGCTGGCTACGATGATCCTGCAATTCTTGAGATTGTATCTGTCTCAATGATGGAAAGTGGTTTTGCTCGACATGCAAGTGTTTTTGCCAGATTTGAAAACGGGTTAGATTGGCCTGCCCACCATACACCTTCGCCTGAATATAAATCTACCTTAAATAAAAAGTAATTATCAAAAAGGATCGTTATGCAAAATAAGTCTTCAAGATTGGCCACCCTCAAAGCTCGTCCTCAGGAAGTTGAGATTGATTTAAATCGAACTGCGGTTATTGTGGTTGATATGCAAAATGCTTATGCTAAAAAAGGTGGAATGCTTGATTTGGGAACTGGTATTGATGAAGAAAGAACTGGAAAAGTTATTAAGTCTAATCAAAGGCTTTTGGAGGCGGCCAGATCTGCGGGAGTCAAGGTTGTTTATCTTCAATTCGGCTACCGTCCGGATCTAAGTGATGCTGGCGGCCCAGAGTCACCCAACATTCGTAAGCAAATGGCATTTAAATTAATTCGAGAAAAACCAGAGTTAAGAGATAAATTGATAGTTCAAGGCACTTGGGGTTGGCAAATCATTGATGATATTGCACCTCAAGAGGGAGAT
Organism: uncultured Chitinophaga sp.; assembly: GCA_964343645.1. GTDB lineage: Bacteria > Bacteroidota > Bacteroidia > Chitinophagales > Chitinophagaceae > JJ008. The sequence goes on from CAYFLE010000178.1 coordinate 1,900, forward strand.
TTGGTGGTTCCAAAATCTCGATATAGCGGATTCGCTGGAACGACATTAGAAAATCAACTTAATGGTTTAAATATTCGCTATTTGATCTATACAGGCGTGGCCACAAACGTTTGCATTGAGAGTACCGCGAGGGAAGGCTACTTTAGGGAATTTTGGCCTATCCTTGTTGAGGATGCAATGGATCATACTGGGCCTGATTTTGTTCGGCAGGGAACTCTTTATAACTTTGAATCCAAGATGGGTTGGGTTACTCAAACTGACGAAGTTATTAAAGTGCTAAAAGGATAAAAATGAATCAGGCTAATTTTGAGGGGGTTTTTCCTTATATCGTCTCTCCCGTTGATGAAAAAGGTGAAGTTAAAGCCGAAGTATTGACTCGATTATCAAATGATTTAATCGATGCCGGGGTGCACGGGCTTACACCACTAGGCTCAACAGGTGAGTTTGCATATCTAACCTGGCCACAACGCAGAAAAATTGTTGAGGTGGTCGTAAAGGCATCAAATGGTCGCGTCCCAGTTGTGGCCGGTGTAGCCTCTACATCAACGCTTGACGCAGTTTTTCAAGCAAAGGAATACGAAAAATTAGGATGCCAAGGTATTTTGGCTATCTTAGAAGCTTATTTTCCAATATCTGATGAGGGTGTGTATGAGTACTTTAAGTCGATTGCCGATGCAGTTTCTTTGCCAGTTGTTTTATATACCAATCCCAATTTTCAGAGATCTGACTTAAGCCTTCCTGTCATTGAAAAATTAAGCTACATACCAAATGTGCAATACATTAAAGACGCTTCCTTTAATACTGGACGTTTACTTTCAATTATCGGAAAAGTTCAAGGAAGAATGAAAGTTTTTGCAGCTTCCGCACATATTCCTGCATGTGTCATGTTGATTGGCGGGGTTGGTTGGATGGCTGGTCCAGCATGCATTGCCCCTCGCCAAAGTGTAAAACTTTATAACTTATGTAAGCAGGGCGATTGGGCCTCTGCAATGGAATATCAGCGTCATCTTTGGGCAGTTAATCGAATTTTTGCCAAATATAATTTGGCGGCATGTGTAAAAGGCGGTTTAGAGCTTCAGGGTTATGATGTTGGCAAACCAGTTCTTCCCCAGGCGCCACTCTCGCAAGAAGGGATTGTTGACGTCAAGAGAGTACTAGACATGCTTGAAAAGATATAAATTAATTATGCTTCAGTTTTTTATTAGTACATTTG
>CAYFLE010000179.1:0-3106 GCA_964343645.1 uncultured Chitinophaga sp.
CCTCCCGCATCATTACTCCCCAAGCCGTACAATTTTTCATTTTCAACTATTGGCTGAAAAGGATCTTTTGTATACTGTGGATTTGGTTTTACTGTATCATGATGTGAGTTGAGAAGAAGCGTGGGTTTGTTTATATCAATGTCACCCGCAATCGCTACGATATTATTGCCTGTTCGAAAAATAGGCACCCCTTTTTGTTGCAAGTATTGCTCAATGCAATCCGCTGTTCGATTTTCTTCTTTACTAAAAGAAGGAATCTCGATCAACTTTTTAAGGAGCGCTATCGCTTCCTCTTTGAGCAATTGGTTATTCATGCTTCTAATTTGAGGGTAGTACCCGCTTTTCCTTCAGTCAGCTGTTGCAGTTTTTCCGCTTTTCCAATAATCACTTGTTCCACACCTGCCTGTAAGGCTTTAAATGCATTATCTAATTTCGGAATCATTCCGGAATGGACCTGTCCATTTTTTTTCAATTGCTCATAAAGAGTAGGATTGATAGTTGGAATGACAGCATTTTCGTTGTCCGCGTTTTCAAGAACTCCTTCTTTTTCAAATGAATAAACTAACCGAGTTGAAAAAGACTTACTCAAACTCACTGCAATGGCTTGTGCTAAGGTATCTGCGTTGGTATTGAGTAATTGTCCTTTTTTATCATGTGTGATAGGAGCCAACACCGGGACTGTTCCGTTCAGTAGCAACTGCTCTAAAAAAGGGGTATTTACTTCATCGATGTCTCCCACCCAGCCATAATCAATGGAAGGATGTTGTCGTTTATGTGCTAACACCGTATTGCCATCCGCACCTGATAAGCCCAATGCATTACATTGCAAAGATTGCAACTGTGCGACAATATTTTTATTGATATAGCCTGCATACACCATGGTGACGATTTTCAAGGTTTCTGCATCAGTGATGCGGCGTCCTTCAATTATTTGGGGAACGATAGCTAGTTTCTCACTCAACTGAGTGGCTAATTTGCCACCTCCATGTACCAAAATAGTATAAGATGGGTCTGTATTTTTTCTAGTGACAGTCAGTGTTGCAAATCGCTCCAAAAAATCTTGTAACTGTGGTGCATTGTCAATTAAATGACCGCCTACTTTGATAATATAGAGGATAGGCTTAGACATGATGGGTCAATAAATTTTTCAGCACAGATTGCGCAGCCCACACCCTGTTGCCCGCTTGTTGGGTAACTAAACTTTGTGTGCCATCCAGCACTTCATCACTGAGTTCTACATTTCTACGTACCGGTAAACAGTGCATCACTTTTGCCTGTTTCGTGTTTTCAAGAGATTGATTGGTAAGCATCCAATCAGTATGGCCTTCAATTAGTTTGCCATATTCATGGACTGAACTCCAATTTTTCACATAAACAAAGTCTGCACCCGTAAGTGCCTCTTTTTGATCATGCATAATGGAAGCGCCATGGGTAAATGTGGGGTCTAATTCTAAACCTTTGGGATGCGTGATAATAAAATCAGCTTTCCCCCACGCGTTTACCCATTCGGCAAAACTATTGGCTACACACTGTGGTAATGGTTTGATGTGAGGGGCCCACGTGAGCACTATACGAGGTTTTTGAATTTTATTTTTTTGTAATTCTTCTGTAATTGTAATCAAATCAGCCAAGGATTGTAGCGGATGACGAGTGGCGGACTCCAAACTGAGTACAGGGATCCCTGCATACTTTACAAATTGTTGCAGAATTTTTTCTTGGTAATCCTCTTCCTTATTCTTTAATGAAGGGAAAGTGCGTATCGCTAAAATATCAAAATACTGACCCAGTATCGGTGCGGCATCTTTTACATGTTCAACAGTGGTACCATTCATAATAGCCCCTTCTCCAAATTCCAGCGCCCAACCTTCGGCACCAATATTAAAAATAATAGCTTCCAGACCTAATTGTTGAGCGGCTACTTGCGTGCTTAAACGCGTACGCATGCTGGGATTTAAAAAAAGACAGCCGATGCGTTTTCCTTTTCCAATCAATTGATCTTGGAAAGGGTTCTTTTTGTATTGAAGTCCTTGTTCAATCAATGATTCAATATTGCCGGCATCTTTTACTGATAAAAAATGTTTCATACGTTTAATCAGTGGCTTTGGGGAGAAGATAATTTTTTGACGGCTGTAATAAATCGAGCCGCATCCGCTTGTGTTAAGGCGAGAGAGGGGAGTAGTCGAATCACATTGGGTTTTGCTTCACCCGTGAAAATATGTTCCTCCCATAATAGTTTCTTTTTTAGTTCGCCTAAACTGGCTGGTACATCAAAGCCAATCATCAGTCCTCTTCCTCTTACATTTTCAACAACATGTAGTTGTTTCAATTCTCTTTGAATATAATCTCCCATACTTGCTGCCTGTTGAATGAGATTTTCTTTTTCAATCACCTCCAATACGCCCAATGCAGCTGCACAGGCTAAGTGATTTCCTCCAAAGGTGGTCCCTAATTGAAAATGTTTGGGTTTGATGTGTGGTGCAATCAAGATGCCTGCAACAGGAAAACCATTTCCCATTCCTTTCGCCATTGAATAAATATCTGCTTGTACGCCTGCGTAATCATGACTAAAAAATTGTCCACTTCTTCCATAACCGCATTGCACGCTGTCGGCAATGTAAACAGCGCCATAGGTATCGCAACAATGCCGAATTTGACGCAAGAATGAATCTTGTGCAATATGAATGCCGCCCACACCTTGTATTCCCTCAATGATAACAGCGGCAATTTCATTTCCTTGTTTTTTAAAACAGTCTACTAGTGCTTGTTCATCGTTGAAAGGTAAAAAAATGACATTTTCACTTTCATTGACTGGCGCTACATAGTTTTTATTATCCGTTACGGCAACCGCCAAAGATGTGCGACCATGAAACGCTTTTGAAAATGCGATTATTTTTTTTCGTCCCGTATGAAAACTTGCCAGCTTTAATGCATTCTCATTAGCCTCGGCTCCACTATTGCAAAGAAAAAGTTGATAATCATTTTTTCCAGACACTTGCCCCAACTTAGCCGCTAATTCTTCTTGAAGCGGGATATGAATAGAGTTGGAATAAAAAGCTATTTGATGAAGTTGTGTTTCAATTCGCTGTACCCAATGCGGATGAGTGTG
>CAYFLE010000180.1:0-271 GCA_964343645.1 uncultured Chitinophaga sp.
CCTCGTCATGCTCTCACTTCGTTGATGGGGATTTCTGTACCAACCGTTCGTGTGAAAATTAGTGGTACTAAGTTGGAGCAAACCGGTCCTGTGTTAATTACCCATTGGGGTTTAAGTGGACCTGCGGTACTTCGGTTGAGTGCATGGGGTGCACGCATATTGAATGAAATGAATTACCAATTTTCTATTCAGTTAAATTGGTTGGAGGGGGAAGGGTGGAATTCTACTTCGTTGTCAACATTTTTTAATCAACAGCGGTTGGCCTTTCCTG